>JAAZFA010000214.1 GCA_012511995.1 Thermoproteota archaeon
AACTAAAGGACCTGAACTTTGGACAACCACTCCTGCTATGGTTGCACTCTGCCAAGCATACTTCAAGACAACATGGGCAGCAAACATCATGGCTGGTTTGGCTTAATTTTTATTTTTAAAAACTTGCCACTTGTAGGACAGGCTTGAACCACATTGCGATAAGTAGCTAGAGTGCTACTGTATGATTCATAGAATAAAAGGAGAATAAAAATGTCAAAAAAAATTAAAAGCAAATATTTTTTAATCGCGTCAATATTGATAATACTAGTAATACTGCCAAGTATATTAACAACGATAACAGCACAGAGCACGGGATACAAGACTAAAACCACCTATCCAGTTATAGGTGCCATGCCTAACCCTATCGGTGTAGGTCAAGAGACCTTGATATGGCTGGGCATATCCGATTCATTGGCATTCCAAAGTGATGGTTGGGCAGGTTTAACAGTGTTGGTAATGAAACCCGATGGAACAAATGACACTTTAGGGCCATTTAGAACCGACTCAACTGGTGGCACAGGAACCGTTTATATCCCTGATCAAGTTGGAAATTATACGCTACAAACGCATTTTCCTGGACAATGGTACAATTGGACTAGCGGTACAGTCGATACTGCTCGAAAGGGAGACTTCTGGTATGAAGAAAGCCTTACTTCGCCATACACTTTAGTGGTCACAGAACAACCTGTACAATATTATCCAGGCGTACCACTGCCATCTGAATATTGGAGCCGCCCAATCGATGCACAAAGTCGAGAATGGTCTTCGATAGCAGGTAACTGGCTAAAAGGTACTAACGGAATGGCACAATACCACCCGGACAACAATGCACCAGAGACTGCTCATATATTATGGGCAAAATCCTTAACGTATGGTGGTCTATCAGGAAGTTATGGCTCCGTTGCTTATGAATTAGGTGACGCATATGAAGGCAAATTCTTTGGCTCAGTGATAATCGACGGAATTCTTTTTTATAACCGAGATAGAACCACAGGTGGTTCCACTACCGAACAACAAGTTGTCGCCGAAGATCTACACTTAGGTACCGAACTATGGGCAAGAACACTTGGAAACAACGAGCGATTGGCTTTTGGTCAAATGCTATATTGGGATACTTATAACATGCATGGCGTTTTTCCTTACATCTGGACAACAACTGGCACAACATGGAAAGCTTATGATGCATACACAGGCAGATTGATATACACAATGACTGATGTTCCATCTGATGCTAACGTATATGGTCCCACTTATGGTCCACATGGTGAAATTTTGCGACTAACAGTTAATTTAAACAGCGGCTGGATGTCACTATGGAACTCATCAAACATACCCCAGTTATATGGAAACACGCAATACGTCTTACCGACTGAATACTTTTATGGATCATGGAGACCTGAAGGAAAGACTGTAAATGCTTCAACAACTGGCTACATGTGGAACGTCACAATACCTGAGGTACCAACAGCTCCAGACGTAGCGATCACTCGCACGGTTCTTGTTCTAGAGGACAGAATTGTGGGTTCAAATGTTGCGTGGGACAAACTTCGAACAGACAGCGACCCTGTGGTGATGTGGGCTATAAGCACAAAAGATGGTCAAGAAGGAATTTTACTCTTTAACAGAACTTGGAATGCACCGTCAGGAGACTTAACTTTCGCTTTAGGACCAATAAGCTTGGACGATGGAGTATTCACTGTAAGTGCAAAAGAAACTCGACAATACTATGGCTTTAACATTGATACTGGCGAGCAAATCTGGGGTCCAAGTAAAGCATCTCCATACCTCGATATGTACACAATTCAACACTCTTCATGGGCAAGGGAACTTGTTGCTAACGGAACACTTTTCACCGCTGGCTATGCTGGCACTTTAAATGCTTATGACATAAAAACAGGACAACATCTTTGGTCTTATGATGCTGCCGACATATACTCAGAAATTCTGTGGAGCAACAGCTGGCCTATGCAGATACTGCTTGCAGCTGATGGAAAAATATACTATTCTCATGCTGAGCACTCACCCGTCAATCCCTATCCACGTGGCTCACCGTTTATCTGCCTTAATATGTCAACGGGCAAAGAAATCTGGCGGATAGATGGAGCGTTTCGTGGGTCTTGGTCAGGCGGAGACTCAATTATAGGCGATAGTATCATTGCTACATATGACACCTACGATGGGCAAATCTATGCTATAGGGAAAGGCCCAACGGAAATGTCAGTAACAGTGGATCCAGTATCTATCGACACAGGCAAATCTATAGTCATAAGGGGTGATATAAAGGACATTTCACCTGGTACACAAAGTGAAGACATGAAGTTACGATTTCCTAAAGGTGTTCCCGTAATTTCAGATGCAAGCATGAGCAGTTGGATGTTATATGCCTATAAGCAGTTTGCAAAACCAACAAACGCCACCGGTGTAACAATCATATTGAGCGTAGTTGATAGCAACGGCAATTATAGGGAAATTGGTAGTACAACAAGTGATGCTGACGGCTTCTTTAATTACAAATGGCTTCCCGATATTGATGGTCAATACCAACTATATGCATCGTTTACGGGCTCGGCAGCATTTTATCCCTGTCACGCTGTAACATCATTTAATGTTGAGCCTACAACATCAACCCCCATTCCAACACAAGAGCTTATCTCAACAGCAGCAGACAACTACCTATTGCTGGGAATTATAGCAATAATTATCGCGATCGCAATAGTCGGTGCATTACTCGCATTACTAGTAACAAGAAAACGACCATAGAAAGTCAATGTCTAATTTCTTTTCCCCCTTTTTTGGGTTGATTTGTATTGGAGAAAAGCTGGGGTAAGTGGGCTTCTAGATGGCAGTTACGGTGGTTGCAGTCAGCGTAATTGGATTTGTATTTCTTGCTCCTTAATTTTGGTACATTCAAAAGTCCCAGCAAACCTCCCTCACCCAAGAAAACCGTTGGTATCGCTGTGATCACTATAAGCAGTCGTTGCTATGGCGGTTGAGTGGGTGGCTACTGAGCTTGTGAACTCTAGTGTGGCGGAGTGTCGTGTTTTGGGGGTGGGTTAAGAAACTGTCTTAAACATTAAGATATGTATTGGTGTTGTATGTGGGTTGGTGAATTTTTGGGTATTAAAGATGGCTGTCTGAGAAGTTCGTGAGCGAGGGTAGATGCTCACGAGAAAAACAGCAAAATAATTGCCGCTAAGATCTAATTATCTTCCCAAAAAATAGTTCCGCTTTTCTCCGAGATTGTTTCAAGATACGCTCCCCTCAACAATTTGTTTGCTTGCCACATTCAACAACCAGGTGGCATCTTCCTGATAAGCGCTCGACTGAGAGTTTCCGCATACTGCATGCTTAAGCTTCCATGCATCCTATCATTGTACCAGCCAATCAACTCAACGACACAGCTATAACGGCCGTGATGATACTTATAGAAATCAAACCACTTCTCCACCTTCAAATATAGTAGCTTACGGACGCATCTACAGCAGTGCATACCCAGGTATACTTTACTGCTGCGATGTAGCTACAGGCAAAGTTCTCTGGACTTACGGCAACGGCGATCCAGGCAACACAACACACAGCGGTTTTGAAGTTCTAGGAAACTATCCAACATTCATAGACGCAATCGGTAACGGCATAATCTACCTCGTCACCTCTGAACATACCTTCCAGACACCTATCTACAAAGGTGCACTCGCACGTGCAGTTAATGTAACCGACGGCACAGAACTCTGGACACTATCAGCCGCAACAGGTCAATTTGCAGCAATAAGCTACGCAATTGCAGATGGATACTCCGTATTCTTCAACAGCTACGATGCACAAATCTACAGTTTAGGCAGAGGACCAAGTCAAACTACTGTTGAAGTTGGACCGAAAACCACAACCTTTGGTAACACAGTAATCATTGAAGGCACAGTCACAGACATCTCCACAGGTACAAACCAGAACGAACAAGCAGCACGATTCCCACACGGCGTTCCAGTCTCCTCTGATGCCTCAATGACAGATTGGATGAGATACGTATACCAACAACAAACATGCCCAAGTAACTTCACAGGTGTAGAAGTTACTATTAGTGTCGTTTACTCAAACGGTAATTACCGAATGATCGGAACAGCAACAACTGACGCAAATGGCTATTACAGTCACGTTTGGACCCCCGATATCACAGGCAAATACAATGTGTTCGCCACCTTCGAAGGCAACAAGGGATATTGGCCTTCAATACAGGAAACATCTTTTAACATCCAAGAACCAGCAGCAACCGCAAGCCCAGTAGCTACACCCGATCCGTCAATGGCTGATCTATACTTTTTGCCTGCAATAATTGGTTTATTTATAGCGATTGTTGTTGGCATAGCCGCAGTACTATTCGTTGTTAGCAAAAAACCATAAAAACCGATTAATCTCTCTTCTTTTTTTATGCGTCACATTCCTTAAAGGTAAACATTTTTTACATCAATTAGTTAACACTGTAATGAGTAGCAGTGTCCATTGTAGTAGATAGCCTCCTTGGTGCGGTAAGCGGTATAACCTCGGGAATCACCGCGTTCTTCATAGTTACAGTACTATCGATGATTTACAAATATTTTACAAATGAAAGACTTTCTTTCATTATAGGCATCCTATTTGGATTAGGTTTCCTAGGAATTTCAGGCGGTTTACTCGCAATTTTAGATCAACCAAGTATCGGAGGCGTAATCGAAGTTGCAATACTGAGTCTTTTTACCATCTGGGGTGTTACTACTGGCGACAAAATATCTGATAAACTCCCAAGGAAAAGTGCCGCCGCATTAATCGGTATAACAAGAGGCAAACCCGCTTATGTAAAAATCAAATTACCCGATGCCAAACTGATATATGACATGACCGGACAGCCAAGAGTTATAGATTCTTTGAAAGAAGAGTTAGCACTTCGCGAATTCACCCTACCAAAAGACCTTTCCCAAGAAGAAATGATTAAACGAGTTAGGCGACGATTAATAACGGATTGGGGGTGTAGGTGACGCAGAGCTGGAATTAGATCAAGACTATAAAGTAACACACTTAGCTATAGCAGCTAAAACAAGAGGTTTAAGCATGACAATACCAAGCGATTGCTTAGGGATACCAATAATGTGTGAAGTAATGCCTTCTAACCTATCGCCCGGTGACATTGTTACGATTTATTTTGAGAATAACGAATCTCTTGAACGATGTGAACTGATAGGTGTAGATGAAACACGGAAAGTAATCACAGTCTGTGCGAACCAGAGTGTTCTTAAGAGAATTCGAAGTATTAAAGCAAGCTTAGTAGTTGTTCTTCCTTCTGCTTCTGTACTCCCATCCTTTACCATCAGTGTAAAGCAGGGTTCAGGTGAAATCGAAGAGTTCCAATTCGAGCGGATGCTTAGTCGCTTAAAAAGAGTAGGAGTCACTGACGAGTTGGCAATAAAAATTGTTAATAATGTTCAGGCAAAAATCGATAAAATGGAACAACCTATTCCAACCAAAATCATAAGAAACGCAGTGGTTACTGAATTGAAAAAGAAAGACCCGATTATTGCTAAAAGATATATTCGAGAAACTGAAAATCGTAAATTCTTTCCGTTTTGATTATTTCAAAACAGAAAAAAATAAAGTATAATCAATCGGTATGTCTTTAGAATAGTGCCTATTTCACGTAAGCTTCCACGAGGTCACGTGCTGTTATTATTCCTACAATTTTGTTATCTTTAACAACTGGTAATCTTCTAATGTGTTTTATAGCCATAGTAGCTGCTGCACGGTGAACACTTGTACCCGACTGAATTGTAACTAAAGGACTTGAACATTCAGGTCCAACGTCGGTGTATAATGCTCGACCACAAGCCAAGAAAGAAGTAAGCAAGTCGCGTTCTGTAAAAATGCCGAATGGTTCTCCTTTGCGAGTTATGATGACACTGCCGATTCGTTGTCGACCCATCAACGTTGCGATGGTTTCCACAGATGCTTCTTCATCCTCCATGACAACCTTTTTAGACATAAAATCGTCAATTTTTAGGTCATCCTCTGTGCTAGCTGGTAAGCTCTTTATTAAATCTGAAGAAGTGATCACTCCAATAAGCGTGGTGCCAGAATCAAACACTCCTAATCTACCCTTTTTAGTGCGTAGTATCTGCGCAATCTCTTTGGGTTTTGCTGTAACTGCTATGCCAGATAGCGGATATGACATTATGTCCTCAACTTTCTCGTCTTTTAGAAACAACCCTAAAGCGAATACTTTACTAAACAAGTCACGTTCAGTAATAATTCCCACAGGCGTCCGGTACTTCATCACGATTAAGCTTCCAATATGTTTCTCACCCATTACTTTAGCAGCTTCTTCAAGCGCCGTTTCAGGAGTAGTGGTGATAACGTTTTCACTCATTAATTCTCTAGCGGTTGGGCAACTTGGTAAATTACGTTTGTACTCTTCATAGGTTTCATCTGCGATGCTATACAACTCGTTTTGTACAGGACCTTGATGTGTCGACATAAATATCGCGATATCTATGTCTCGACAAATACTTTAACATTTCAAAATTCAACATTGCTAAATACATACCAAAAAAGATTCTATCAACATTTCATAACAATGTGTACTACTTTCTAGACAAGTTGCTCGAAAATATAGTGATTATCAAACTTGACAAGTAACATTATTTAACGGACGAAAGTTGTATGAAAAAACCCTTTATACAGTAATGGCTGGACTCATTATGGCAGCATTGTTAACAGGTGTACTGTTGTCTCAAGCAAATCAGAATTATCAAAAGGTAACTGTGACTCAAGACTTTGAAAATGGATTAGGCGATTGGGTAATAGGTTCCCACGCCCCAGATGACCCTAATAACTCTGGGCAGAAAGTAAACTATGCACTTAAGGCATCTGATAACCAATCATATACAGGTAACAAATCAACCAAGCTCTCCTTGTATGGCTCACAGGATGATGGAACTGTTTGGCTGCAACGAAACCCAAACGCTTGTGCCCAATATCAAAGAATGTTATGGTAGCCTCCAACTATGGAGCAACAGTAAAAGCTTCAATACGATAGCAAATGTTGCTAGTTACATCGGTGTCAGCAGCGTAAATGCAGAAACTGACTTCCAAATTATAGATGTGGCAAACCAAATTTAAGGATGGAAAAGCTACAGTTACTCTACACTGATACAAACAGGCGCTTCAGGTAATGACAGCGTAGCAGTAGGTATTTCTGCAGTTTGAGAAACACAAATGATCTGCTATATCGATGACATTTCAATACAATATTAGCTACATAACCTTCTCTTTTCATTTTCTTTCTAATCAATGGATGGTTTTTAACCAAAACGAAGTTTAAGTTTATAAAAAATAAATTAGGGCTTATCTAGGTTGAATTCTTCATGGATCGCTTGAACTACTGCCGCACCATCTTTCTCTTTGACTACAAAGCTGATGTTTAGTTCGGAACTACCCTGTGCGATCATGCGGATGTTTATGCCCTTCTTAGCGACGATGTTAAAAATTTTTGAAGCAACACCTAAGGTTCCTTTCATATGGGCGCCCATAACCGCTATAGCTGCCACGTCGTCTTCGGTAGTAACCTCGCTGATGATGCCGCCGCGCTCATGCAAGGCGATTTCTATGTTGCTTACAGCTCTGCCAAGCATGTTTCGTTTAATTACCATCGATATGTTAGCTTCTGAAACAGCGCTAGATACCATCATGACGTTAATGTTGTTTTTGCCCAAGACGTCAAAGACTTTGGCGTAGCTGCCTGGTGCACCAACCATAGCGGCACCATAAACGTTTACCATAGCGACATCTTTAATCAGAGCTACTGCTTTCACTGGTTTAGTCTTGTTTTCTGCTGGTTCTTTAGTGATGAGTGTGCCTGAATTTTTTGGGTTATGGGTGTTACGTATTCGAACCGGTATATTTTCTATATTTACGGGTCCCAATGCCCTTGGATGCATCGCTTTAGCCCCGAAAATTGCCATTTCTGCGGCTTCTTGATAGCTCAACTGTGGTAACATTCGCGCGGCTGGAACCAGCTTAGGGTCAGTTGTCATGATGCCATCAACATCGGTCCATATCCAAACCTCATCCGCTTGCAGGGCAACCCCGAGAATGGTTGCTGTGTAATCAGAGCCTCCGCGACCAACGGTTGTGACTATGCCATCTTGATTAGCAGCTGTAAAACCTGTAACTACTGGAACGATACCCTGTTCCATTACTGGGTCCAGTCGTTCCCGAAGAAGATGCGATGTGTAGTTCATCAATGGGGTTGCTTCGCCAAAATTTGAGTCCGTTACTATACCTGCCTCTTTACCCGTGAAGAATAGCGACTGTGTTTTATGGTCTTTTATAGCACCACAAACAATCGGTGCAGATAACCGTTCCCCAAACGACATAACATAATTTTTCGATTTCGGAGTTAATTCCCCGACATAGCATATACCCGTTAGAACTTTTTCCAGCTCGGCGACGCTCTTCTCAGTTATTTCAATTACTTCTTTTTGAATACTTTTACTATTGATTGCACTAACTGTAGCATCAATGTGCCTCTTTAGCAGACTAGAAGTAAATGATTCAATCTGTACCTGATCGCTTTTCTGAGCCTGACAGCCAGTTTCAATAAGACTGTTAGTTACGCCTGCAAGCGCCGAAACGACAACGGCGACTTTGTGCTTTTTGCTGTATTGTGTAACTAAATCGCCTACATGGCGTATGTTCTCACCCGAGCCAACGCTGGTTCCACCGAACTTCATAACGATTCTCATAGTCACTTTTCGCCTTTTCCCTACGTTAGTAGTTTAGCTGCTAACTTATGTCTTATGTCTAAGAGGTCTCTTAAAACTGCACCTGCTGTCTCGATACCACCTGCGCCTCTGCCTACGATAGTTTGTTCCGCTGCAAATTCACATTGAAAAGTAACTGCATTAAGAACTCCGCTAACACAGAGAGGATTAGTCTTGGAAATTTCAACGGGTTTTACAACCGGTTTATTTTTATCGTCGATTGCACCAACGAGTTTGATGGTATTGCCCAGTTTTGATGCCCTATCAAGGTCTTGTAGTGATACTTCACGGATGCCTGTGCGCTCTACATCTTTTAAGGTGACTTTCTGCCCTAAAATCCAGTTAGCCAAAATCACCGTTTTACAGGCAGTGTCAAAGCCGTCGATATCCATTGAAGGTTCCCGTTCTGCGTATCCAAGTTTTTGAGCGGTGGATAGAGCATCTTGGAAGGAGATGCGGTTCTGAGACATTTCCGATAAAATATAGTTGGTTGTGCCGTTTAGAATACCTTTTATCCCTAAGATTTGGTCACCTGCTAAGCAGCGTTTGGCAAATTCTAGCACAGGTGTACCGCCACCAACCGTGCCGCTGAAACGGAAATACACATTGTTGTATTGTGCCAGTTCAGTAAGTGCAGGCATAGCTAAAGCTAAGGGACCTTTGTTCGTAGTGACGACATGCTTGCCTGTTTTGAAGGCTTGTACAATATGTGACATAGCTGGTTCTGCAGTTTTAATATTGACTGGCGTTATCTCTACGACGACTTCTGCCTCAACTTCTTTGATTACATTTAATGCTTTGATTCCAGGGCAACCAAATTCTGGGTCAGCAGAAATGGGGTACCCACCCTGTTTAATCTCTTCAAGTTTATCAGGGCTTAAACCTTGGGGGTTAATTACTGCACCATCCACGTCTGCGACGGCTACAACTTTTGGGTTAAACCCAAAATTTTTGTTTTTCTCGGTGTATCGACGTGACAGAATAGTAGTTACACCTTTACCGACTACACCATATCCGACTAATATAATTCTCATGTTATTTCTTACCTTGCTAATACTGAATATTTTTCTTTAAGCCCAATGCCTCTTCTATAATAGAGATATTAGCATCAACTTCTATGGGTGTTTCGCATTGTTTGATCGCGGTATCCGGATCTTTGAGGCCATGACCCGTCGTGATGCAGACGACGTTTTCATCTTTATTGATAGTACCGTTCTTAATTAGCTTCTTTAGACCTGCAATTGATGAAGCACTTGCCGGTTCAACGAAAATGCCTTCTACTCGTGCAAGAGTTTTTTGCGCATCGAGGATTTCAACATCTGTTACTGTTTCAGCTGTTCCCCCTGATTCCCGGATGGCATTGACGGCTTTCTTCCAACTGACAGGCGCACCAATGCGGATTGCAGTTGCTATAGTTTCAGGATAATCCACTGGGACGATTTTGTCGCTGCCCGTTTTGATTGCTTGAGCGATGGGTGCTGAACCAGAGGCTTGTATACCTGTCATCTTGGGCAACTTCTTGATCAATCCAAGTTGATGGAATTCTTTTAAGCCTTTCCAGACAGCACTAATATTTCCTGCGTTGCCGACTGGGATAATGATACGATCGGGCGCTTCATAGTTTAGCTGCTCACATATCTCATATCCCAAAGATTTCTGCCCCTCGATTCGGAAGGGGTTGATTGAGTTTAGCAGGTAGATGTCTTTGTGTTTCTCGGCAAGTTTTAAGACGAATTCTAATGCTTCATCAAAGTTTCCTTTTACTTGGAGTACTTTTGCGCCATGAATCATTGCTTGGCTGAGTTTTCCATAGGCAATTTTACCTGATGGAATTAAAACTGTGCATCGGATACCTGCTCGAGCGGCATAAGCTGCGAGTGCGGCGCTTGTATTACCAGTGGATGCGCAGATAACATGGTGTGCACCGAGTTCAACAGCTTTAGTTACACCAACAGTCATTCCTCGGTCTTTGAAGCTTCCTGTGGGGTTTTCCCCCTCGTTTTTAATATAGAGATATTTTGTACCTAATTGGCTTCCAAGCCGTTTTGACTTGTGAAATCCTGTGCCGCCTTCACCTAATGTTACTATATCCGTGGATTCATGGATAGGCATAAACGGGCGGTAACGCCAAACTGAAAATGGTTTAGCCCTCCAATCGCTAGTTTTTGTTGCTTCAGTTAACTCTTCAAAATCAAATTTTATTTCTAGACTTTCTCCACATTTCTTGCAGAAGTAAACTATCTCATCGACACTGTATGTTGTTTTACAGTTAATGCATTCTTGATGTGCCAATCCATTGCATCTCCAGACAACTAACGACTTCTATAATATAGAAAGTGAAGTATAGGTGGATAAATTAATAATTTTGGTGCAAAATCAAACTCTTTAAGAAACCAAATTCGATAAAACTTCGTATGTTTTAAGGCTATCTTTCTTCTCTACAACCATAATAGTTTCAGTCCAACAGGAAATGAACTCAACGATGTTCACGTTCTGTTCAGCAAGTAACGTGGCCAAAAATGCAACAACTCCTGGAGTGTTCTCCAACTCCTCGGGGGAATGGACGACGATCATAGTGCAATTTTCATGCTTAATAAGTGCGCTTACACGATCTGGTAAGTCACTTCGATCCATGAGATAAACAAATTTATCAAGTAAATCAACTTTCATACCTTTCAAGTCAAGTTCTTTAGCCGTAATCATAACTGATTTGCGGTCGTAGACTGCGAGGCTACTTCTTCGTAGGAGCTGTAGTACTTTTTCCTCTCTTTTTTGACGACGCTTTTGAAGCTCCTCGGCATAACGGCGAAGGGCAGCCTTAATGGCGCTGTTATCAGCGGTTTTCAGTTCCTTCTGTATCTGACGTGAAAGCTCGCTAAGATTTACAATCCCTTTTTCTAATGCTTCTAATAAGTAGGGTTTGTTTCTTAGGTAATGGCGAACATTCTGAGCGATTGTCATGTTAAACTTTTAATGTACCAAATAGGACATTTAAAGCTTGTTAAGTAACAAAAATGTCACAATGTTTAAAAATATAATC
>JAAZFA010000215.1 GCA_012511995.1 Thermoproteota archaeon
AGCAAATCAACTTTCTTAGTCGTCGTTGGTATCACAGCAATTTTGATTCTAATCGGAAGCTGTCTTGCTTGCAGAGAACTTACCAAACATTTGACCGCAAGCTTTACACAATCTTCCAAGACTAAATTTTCATTATATTCTTCTTTAATGATTGCTAAGGCGCTATCTCGTCCTTCACCTGCTGCGGTAGCTTTGTAACCACGGTATGTTCCGCTGGGGTGAGTTACAAACACACGGGCGCCTGTTTTGTCTACGCCTCCAAAGATTAAACAGACACCAAATGGTCTTCCACCGCCATGTTGAGTATAGGTATGTTGTGTTTGGCATACTTTTTCTGTTGCCACTTCAACATCGATGGGTTCGTCAAACGTTAATCTGTGACTTTGAGCATCGATGCGTGCTTGGTCAATTAATACTCTTGCATCAGAGCTTAATCCTACAATAGCTGCGGCTATATGGTTATCAACATTGAATATTTTCCAAGAATTTTTTGCTTCTTCGAGTGCTTCAAAATTTTCTTCTGCACCTATAACGACCCCTTCTCGACATTGAATGCCCAGAATTGTTGCACCTCGATTGACTAGTTCCATTGCATACTCTACTTGATAGAGTCGACCATCTGGCGAGAAAACGGTGTTGTTGTGGTCATATGCTCCTGGTTTTGCGAATATTGACATAGTGTTACCTTCAGATTTATCCTACACCTTTGATTTGGGTAATATAAGGATGCGCTTATTCTAAAACTATTTTTATGCCTCAAATTCTTTTTAATAAATGGTAGAATATTTCAAAATGACTGATCAAAACTTTTGGATATGTTATTTTTTGGATTTGGATCCTTTATGCATGCTGCATGGAGTTCCTGAAAAGTTAGTTGAAGTGGCTGCAAAGCCTAAGCTTACGATCTGTTAAACGTGCTGATTCATTTTTTTCTTAAATTTTATAGTATAGGTATGAAAAATTTTATAAAAGTATTTTTTGGTTCTTAACCGATTAAGCAACTTATTATTGCATTAGTTATGCTTGAAACTTTAATATTTGTAATCTCATTTGGAGTTAAAACTCTGTTGACCTCTTGGAACACTTTTTGGTCACCTGCAACATGCTGGATGCAACGGCGAGGGAAGGCTATGTTAATGCTGTTATCTACAAATGGAGACAAATTGTCAATTTCTCTAACAACATTAGTTTCCCCTGTTTGCCTTTTATCGATGCCTATAAAATATGGTTGATTTTATTGGCGCCACAACCCAAATCAATGGAAATCATTAAATGTTTCCAGTTAAGCTTAGGAATAACTGTAGTTTAAAATAAGTGCATATTAATTTATTCTTAATACGATTGTTTACAGCTGTTTATTCTATAACGCTTTTTAGGTGCATTGTATACATGCATACTCGACTATCATGCCTGAATCAGGATATTTACCCGAAAAAATCAAGAGCCAAAAACGGTTGATAGGTATAATTGCAGTTATTCTTATTCTAGTCTTTACAATTTTATTTTTTATGAGAATAATTCAGTTTTTAACCTGGCTACTTCTCGATGTGGCTGTTTGGAGCGCCGCTAATTTATTGATTCGACGAATTAGTCGAAAATCTAACTAGCGATTTTCCTGTAATATCTGTTGTTCCATAGTAAAATGTTGCATCTTCTATTGTACAGCAAAATGTTATTAGTCATTCCAGCGAAACAACAATTGTAGGTAGGCTGGATAATGTCAGAAATCGTTTGCTTATTACCTATGTCTGCAACGGCGGTTGAATGCATCTGTTTTGACCAAAAAGTATGCGATATACACATTGACGATGGCGGGAATTTAGTCTGCAGGTACGGAAGTAATGAGGGCATAATAGATGGTATAGCCAGTGTAATTTGTCCTCTCGAAATTGATACCGAACGCAAGAAATGGGAAAGCTTCTTGAATAAAGAGATCCGCTAACATAAAGAAACATAAAAAGCGTTCACGACTGAACTAAGCACCATTGATAGGTAACTCTATTAAAGAAGTTTTTAAGCACTGTAAGCTGTATTTTCATGCAGCAAGGTGCTAAAATTATGCTCTCTGATACTTCGGATTTTTAGATTCTTTGACCCAAAATTCAGGATCATAAACATCAATTATTTGAACCTGAACTACATTTATAGGAGTAGTAAGCACAGAACGTAAGCGAGGCGGTAAATTAGGATTTGAAAGCAATAGCATTCTAGATGCTTCTAAAGCTTCAGCAATTTTTTCTGTTTGTTTATTAGGATAACCATTGTATTTGATGCTTTTTCCTTCTACGATCGCTTTATCGAAATCATCTTTACTGCACTGAATAAGTTTATTGCCCTTTCGAATGAACCAGAAAGGTCCTGTTGGATTCTTTGGCATAGTCTCTGCAGCAGCGATAATTCAAGTGTTATTTAATTAATGTTGCGCATTAGGCGGCTCAGTACACTAATGCTTATTCAGCCACTCTGAACATTGTCCAGTGCTTACGTGCAATTGTCTTCATCGACGCCATTTAAATAACGAGTTGTTAACCTAAAAAATAGTTTCTAGATAGTTCATTATTTGTGACAAACAACCATTTCAAGCAGCATCCAATAATAGTTTTTGATAAAAAAGAGAAAAAAAGTTAAGCAATAAAAACACTATATGCAACTAACTTGTCTGCGTTTTACTTTTATGTGCTTTTTTTGCTTTCCTTTTTTCATCTCTCTCTTTTTTAGTCATTGGTTTTTCTTTTTTGGGCATCCGAATTATCTCCGGATGAAACTGTATGTTTGTTTCTGCTTAAAAATTTTTTTAAGTTAGCAGCTAAGTATACTCTCTAAATGTGTGTCCACATTTTGTACATCGCATGAATTGTGTCATAGCTTCATCCCCGCCTCGAGTCTGAACCATCCAAACATAAACTTCGTCATTTTCACATTTGTCGCATTTCTTTTTGATTTTTGTCATAGTGTTAATTTCATCGTTTTGACCTATCACTGTCATAAACGGCTTAGGTGTTGGTTTGATAACAGCACCTGTTCGAGCTTCAATTTTCCGGTCTATGGGTTGCTTTGTAAAGTTACATTTCGCACAGCAAAGCACAAAGGCGTTGCCGTCGCCGGTTTTTTTGGGTTCAAGGCGTGAACCGCATGTGGGACAAAATTCCAAGTTGTAAAATACCTCTCTTTATTCCCCTATAATGATAGATGAAGAGATATAAGCCTTATTTTTTATTTCACACAATCTTTGGGAAATAAAAGCAAAACAACCAAATATTGACAATAAGCACTTCAAACATAATTGAACGTTGAAAGCCTACTTGGCTGGCATACAACATCTATCTTCAAATCTTGACTTAGGTTTTGGATGCTAAAAATAGTGTGGTTGATTATGCTTAGAGCAATTGATTGTCGCCGTTTTTATTGCTAATAGGACTGTCTTGAGACAGCGTTTTCTTCTCAGATAAGCGGTTTTCAAAGCAACCTATCAAACGCCTAGTAGAAAGAAATAATAGCATCATATTCTAAACTTGAACAAAGGAATAAAAAGAAAATGGCAAATACTAACCAAATAGACTGGACAAATTGGATTTATCGACTAATAGCATACATCATTGACAGCATTATCATCGGTATCCCAGCATACATCATCTATTTTCTACTGATAATACCATTTGCAACAATCGACTATGGCTTTGGGTTCACAGCCGTTGCTTGGTGGGCAAGTTTACTGCTTCCATTCGTCTTGGGTATTTTACAGCTAATCTACTTTGTCATACTTGATGTCTCATGGGGCGCTACAATTGGTAAACGCTTAATGAAACTAGAGGTGCAATCAGTAAACGGTGGCAAGATTACCTTTGACAAAGCATTCATAAGAAACATCAGCAAAATCTATGGTCTTCTACTTTTGCTTGATTGGCTCATCGGAATCATTTCAACCGGAAATAAAAACCAGAAATTCCTAGATCGCTCAGCTGGCGCCCTTGTCACACGAATTGGTGAACCATTCGCTTCTGCTCCACCCCCTCCACCGCCGCCTCCACCGCCAACAGCATAATTCAACCTTAATTTTTTATTCCATTCTTTTTTTAACAAGAATCTAAAATGTTTTAGTTATCCCATGTACACACTATGATACGTAAAAAGTGTTTATCTAAAATACATGGCTGAATTAATCAGTAAAACAAAGGTACAACTAAGATATAATTTATTACAAAGACAAATTCAGACAACAGTTCAATATTTTACTAAGTATGGCGAATCATAGAGGATTACGAATACCTGCTGCTCTATGTCAAGTTAACGCTGATTATATAATCAGTTTCGACATGGGTTACGGGGAAAACTTTCTTGAACCATACATGACCCCTAAACAAAAAGAATGCTTTGTAGATATTGGGACCAGTGCCGGAGGGGGGACGTTCATTGTTGCACGCAAATGTTTTGAGGTTTATGCTTTTGAACCCAATCCAAAAGCCTACAATATATTGAATTCACGTGCTAAGAATTACAGAAAAGTCCACGTTTACTCTTACACTTTAGGTGAACAAGATACTATTGGCTGCTTGGGCACTTCTGGAGCCAGCATAATGGCATGATAGATGAAGAAAACCAGTGCCTGGGCGGAGGAACAATAGATGTACCTGTTCGTAGATTAGACAACATGAACCTGCTAAAGTAGGGTATCAAAATAGATACTGAAGGGTACGAAGTACCTATACTGAAAAGTGCATTAGAAATTATCACCAAAAATAATCCTCGAGGGCAATTGAAGTGCATAAAAATTTGGGAAAAGCCGCTAAGACCTTTACTGAAAAACTGAAAAGAATCAAGGGAATCCTCGATAGGTTGAACTACACTTGGATACTACGGTATCGACAGATAAGTTTACGTGGCGAATTACAGCCATTTGCAATTGCTACTTACTCAGAATAAACTGGACTTACTTAATTTTTTTGAGCCAATCTGTTAATTTTTTTCTTTTAGCCCCTTACCTAATCGACCATATAGTCTGTCACAATTTCTCTTTTTTCAAACAAGATTATTGTTGGTAAAGAAGAAATACTATATTCAGCCCATAACGGATTATCATAGTCATCGAGCAGAACATGAATTACATAGTCAAAACCTCGTGATTCTATTTTTTAGAGAAAAAGGGGTTCAAATCTTAAACAATAATGATACCATGTCGCATAAAATAAGGCATGACCCTTTTTGATTTAGAGAGCTCAGCTTCTAGTTCATGTTTGCTGTATATTTTATTCTTGTTTCGTCATTGTTTTTGTCGTCTTGGGTTTGATTAGTTAGCGTTTTTACAATTGAGGCTTGGCAATGCAACACCTAAAATAATCATGATGCTATCATTACTGTATCTATGAAGCCTAGAAGTTATAGACGGGGTTATCCAGTAGCTATCCTAATCGGCATAGAGCAAGACCATGCCTCTCTCTGGCAAATCTTTAGTCAAGTTGCTAAACACCAGCAAACCATACACCTTAAAG
>JAAZFA010000216.1 GCA_012511995.1 Thermoproteota archaeon
GACAACCATTTTAACGACTATTACAATGACTAAAAAGGCAATAGCTATTTTGTTATTCTATAGTATACCCAACCACTAATGTTGTATAGCAAATTACCGATAATCAATGCGAATGCAGGCATAGCAGGTAAAATGTACCAGAAAAGCTTTGTTTGCGCGACAGTAAACAAACCCAATACAACAACTATCCAACTGATAACCAAAATATCGGCTCTACTTTGTTTCTTAAAAGCATTATAAATACCAAAGGTAACGGCAAAGGGCAGTATTACAGCCCAAAACAACTCGTAAGTTATTAAACCTTGGAAGTAAAAAAGGAAATTTCCGCCATGTCCTTCGAGGGGAGTTATCAATCGGGAAAAATTTGAATAAACAAAAAAACTATCCCAAAAATCCTTAGATAAATAACTCATAAAAACGATGTAAGGAATAAAAATCATCCCAGCAGTGCCAAAGAAAAGACCAAACTGCTTGGTTAAAGCAAAGCGAATGTCCTTCGTGAATAATAAAAATGCAAGCAATATCACAGGTATAAGTAATGCTTCTAGTTGTTTAGTCATCAATGCCAAACCAAAAAAGATTCCACTCAACATAGCATACTTTAGTGTTAAATTTTTATTGTCTTTGCTAAGTATTAGATAGTAAATACTAGCCAATATAAAGAAAATTAAGGGTACATCCATCATAAGATGTGTGGCATAATCGTAAAATGTAACGAACGATCCTAATACAAAAACTGCAATTATACCGACTTTATTGTTGTAGAGTTTTCTGCCCAGCAAATAAATCATAATCAAAGACAAAAAACCAAAGAAAACAACCCAAATTCTTGTTGCAAAAAGGGTTAATCCAAAGACCTGATAAGAAATAGAGGTTAACCACATGAGTAAGGGAGGCTTTCCTACCCACCATGCTGGTTCGCCAATAACCCATGGAGACCAATAATCACCGCTTTTTAAGATGTGAAAACTGATTTGGCTATATGTTTTCTCGTCAGCAGCCCAAAGGGGAGGATTGTTAATGTTTAGAAGATAAATGGCGGTAAATCCAAGAATCAAAACAACACAAACAAAGTTGATGGGGGAAGCAAACCAAGATCTGCAGAAGCTGCTTTTGGCAATTGATTGAGCGGTATGCCTATTTTTCCATGAAGTATAGATGTAACGAAAGATTATAAAAATAACAGTTATCCATACAAAACAAAATAGTATGTTAAATACAATAGTACTCAAAAAAATAGGTGAAATATTTTGGGTCTCGCTAGGTAAAGACGCGCTTAGACGCAAAGCGTAGAGGTTATAGTCACTGGAACCAAAATAGACAGTATTGTTGACAATCGCAGGTGAAGAGTCAATGATACGGTTTGTCGGGTAGCACCATTTTACTGACCCCGTATAAGCGTCGAGGCAATAGAGATTATAATCTTGGGAACCCACAAATAAGTTACCGTTAGCGACAGCAGGAGATGACTCAACCCAATAACCAGTTTGGGTATGCCATAACTTTACCCCATCAAACGCATCAAAGCAATATATACCACCATCTTCGGAGCCCACGAAGACTCGACCATAAGCTACAGCTGCAGAGGAGCAAATAGTGTCGCCAGTTTGATAAGTCCAAGTTCTTTTACCTGTCGACGCGTTTACGCAGGTCAACCAACCATCGTACGAACCAATATAAATATAGCCGTCGCATATAGCAGGTGAGTTTTTGGTACTGCCCGTATGAGTGCGCCATTTCAATTCGCCTGTTGAAGCGTTTATCGCGTAGAGATGGAAATCGTCGCAGGCAACAAAGACTACACCATCAGTTTCTGCGGGAGAAGATTGCACACGGTATTCAGTCGGGTAAGCCCAAAGTATTTCACCTGTTGAGGCATTAAAGCAATATAAATCATGTAATCCTGAACCGATAACCAATCTATCATCAAAAACTATAGGAGAAGATAATATGCTGCCTCCAATCTCAACAGCCCAAATGGGTATACCGTTTGATAGGTTAACGCAGTAAACCCAGCCGTCGTATGAACCAATATAGACCTTATCTTCGCAGATAGCAGGTGAAGAGTTTACTTCATGCCTAGTTTGAAAACACCATGACAACTCACCGGTCGCGGCATTTAGACAATAGAGATAGTGATCTTTACTACCAAAAACTACTTTGTCACCTACTACTGCTGGAGAAGACACAACTGAAGCACCCATAGAAAAATTCCATAGAGGCTGAGCTGAAATAGCAGCAGTATTACTGATAGTATAGCCATTTCGGGCAGTGTTACCACGAAACATTGGCCAATCACAGCTACCTAAGGTACCAGCAACCATTGAAAAAACTAAAAGAAAACAAAGTAAGAACAAGCTAACAAATACCCAACTCTGTTTTCCCATTGTTTGCCGCCAGAGACCTCTTGTATATCTTACCATATATAATCTGCTGTAGGCAAATTTTGATCAGATTCCAGACTAACTAAAGCAAGCACTAAGCTTAAAAAATAAATAAAAGGAAAACAGGTGAATTATTCGCGGCTTGAGAGCACCAAAATGTAGTCTGCCGTATCAGCACACATATCAGCTGCCTGCTCAATAAACTCTAACAAATCGTCAAAAATGACTAAAACACCTGAATTCATGGTTTCACCATATTTGACAAATAAACTTTTGGCTTTAAGATATTCGTCGTCAATAAAATGCTCGATATCACCTACTTTCTTTGCTTCCTTTATAGCCTCATTGGGCGCTGAGGATATTTTTTCAATGCTACCTCTAAGAGTTTGAGCAGTTTCAACCAATTTCGAAGTCATGAAAACAGTTTTATCAGATAGTTCTTTTGGAATATCTACTTCAAAAAGCATTTCAAGGCATCGAGCAGCATCTTTTACATGGTCAGCTAGTGTATCTAAGCGTTTTACTAGATGCAGGAGGTCTTCTCGATAGTCTGAAACAAGCGCTGCACCCTTTGATAATTCCATGAAAGTATCTGTACGTAATGCGTCTACTTCTTCTTCTGCTTTATAGAGATTCTCAATGTATATTTTTGCCTCTTGAAAGTTCTTCTCTGAGAAGCATTTTGTTGCCTTCTGCAGCCAAGTAACTGTGTCAAAAGCCTTTGTTATTTGTTCATGCGCGAGTTCTAAACCTCTTGTTCGACGTCGCTGCTCGAACCAGTCGTAACTTCTCTTTTCCACCTGCACCAACTCCAATTACTAAACAAATACTCTAACTTGTAGATATAACCCTTCCTTAAGCGCTTAATTCCCCAAGTTTCCACTTAACCCAAGAAGTTTTATTCTATTTGCTATTACCATGCACAAAATACTAGCCCAAAAACTCTTAAATATCAAATTGCCAAAAATAATGCTCTATTTACAGGCAATCATAATCTAAAAAGAATGCAGTAACACTGTTTAAACTTGCATGACAGCTTTTGCCAATTCAATCTTGTTTTGGAATGTTATCATCATTGTATTGGCAATTGTTACTGTCAAATCTAATCTTTCAATGCGCTCTTTTAAGTATGAATCCTTGATGTCAATTACCATAGTATCAAGAAAATCAGCGTAAAATTCTGCTACCCCAAATGCGGAAACCTCAAAACCCAATCCTTGTAGCATTTTATCCGCTGGACCCTTAATCGTTGCTCCTGCAACTATTGGGCTTACTGCCACCACACGTCCATTCGTCCGCTTCAAGGCATCCTTAATGCCTTCAACAGATAGAATGGTACCGATACTTACAATGGGATTACTGGGACAAACTATGACTAAATCTGCGTTAACAATGGCTTCTAATACGCCCGGTGCAGGCTTTGACGAGCAACCACCGATAAAGTCCACGCCTAAAAAATCATCTCGGCATCGATTTTTTACGAAGTATTCTTCAAAATGAAGTGAACCAGCTGGAGTTCTAATTCTTGTTTCAAAACGGTCGTTGCTCATAGGTAAAATTTTGGCTTTAACGCCTAAACTACAGCGTATCTCATCAGCTACCTCTGATAGTGTAGCGCCTTGTTTTAGACGGTTGGTTCGATAAATGTGTGTTCCCAGATCACGGTCCCCAAGATTAAACCAAGTATCCACACCAAATTGTTTGAGCATATCTAAGCATTGAAAAGTATCACCGTTGATTCCCCAACCCTTTTTGTCATCAACCACACCTGCCAACGTATAAGTAACGATGTCTACGTCTGGGCTTATATATAGCCCAAAGAGAGTAATATCATCGCCTGTGTTAATGACAACTGAGAGATCCTCAGAGTTGGCTATTTGTGACAAACCCGTTAAGAATTTGGCTGCTCCTACGCCACCAGCTAATGCAGTTATCTTCAGAATTTGCGCTCTCCCATCTGCACCTCAAGCATAAATATTTAAAATGGGTTGAAATATTTAAGAAAAACAAATAAAGTAAGAGTTTTTATTGCGCTGGAGCTTCGGCTTCTGCTTCTGGTTCAGTATCGTCTAGCTCTGAGACTGGAGCTTCTTTAGGCAGTTCTGTTGGGGCAGCAATGAGTTTAGATTTGCGTATGCCAACATGTCTTAGAGGTGCAATAATTTTGGCTTGGTTGTAGATATCTGAAGCAATTTTCCCAAGAACCATTTCTTGAACAAATTGATCCAACGTTAACGCGGTAGCTTTATCACGAATGATTTTTTCCATCATATCACGAATAAATTGTTCTTGCGAGGTTTTGATCCGGGATAGAGTCAGTGCTGAAACGGAGATACGTAATTTAAAACCATCTTTTGTGGATAAATTGAATAATCCATCTACCTTGGTTGTTCTTCTGCGAACCAAGCTTCGAAGGAAATCACGTGAATATTCGTGACCCTTAAAGAGAGTTCTAGCCGTTTTCCCTTCAATCTTATGAATTTGGAAGAACATCTTTAGATAATGATGTGAAAAATCACCGGTAATATCATAGAGTGTTGCTTCTACGACGCGGTCAATTAACATTTGTTCTTCTTGGGCTGGAATGGAGCCTAGCTCTATGTTGCCAAAGAATGATGGCGCAACAACCATATACCATGATTTGCTACGCCACTTATCGCGAATATGCTTTGCTGATTTAGTCGACAATGGTTATTTCTCCGAACCGTTCCAGAAGATTCTCAACGACGTATTAAAACTTTTAGCGTTTTTTTGTTATTTTTTCTCTGTTACCCATGTATTTTCTTAGCACTTGGGGTATAGTTATCGTTCCGTCCTCGTTTTGGTAGTTCTCAATGATGGCTACAATGGTGCGACCCGTGGCGATGGCAGTGCTATTTAGGGTATGTACTGGACCAATTGGCGGTGCACCCTCTTTGGCTCTGTAGCGAACTCCGAGGCGGCGCGCTTGGTAGTCAGTGCAGTTGCTACAGGAAACAACTTCGCGGTAATCATCCTGAGCAGGCATCCAGGCTTCGATGTCATATTTTTTGGCAGCTATAGTACCTATGTCGCCTGTACAGACGTTAACCACGCGGTAAGCTAAACCGAGTTTCTGATATAGCAACTCAGCGTTAGCGAGGAGCTCCTCATGTAGTTTGGAGGAGTCTTCCGGTTTACAGAAGATGAATTGTTCAATTTTATTGAACTGGTGGGTGCGAAAGATGCCGCGTGTATCTTTGCCGTGTGCGCCAGCCTCTTTACGGAAACATGTGCTGATACCAGCCATTTTGATTGGCATTTCATCGAGTTTTAGCACCTCATTCCAGTACATTGCTCCCAGTGGATGCTCACTGGTGGCGATCATGTAGAGGTCTTCACCCTGGATTCTGTAAAGCACCTCCGCGAAGTCGCCTAAAGAGGTTACTCCCTCGTATGCACCTCGCTTCATCATGTAAGGTGGAACGATTGGCGTGTAATCCCTGTTTTGCAGTTCCTCAAGTGCAAAATGCATCAGCGCCATGTCGAGCATGGCAACGTCGTTTTTGAGGTAGAAGAAGCGTGATCCGGTGATTTTGCCTGCGCGTTCCATATCGATCTGGTTGAGTGGGATTGCAAGGTCAATGTGGTTTTTAGGCTGGAAACTAAACTGTGGGATTGTTCCCCATTTCTTAACTGTGATGTTTTCGCTAGAATCTTTGCCGACTGGAACACTATCTTCCAGCAGGTTTGGCAGTGTTAGTAGGTAATTTTTGATTTGAGCTTCCTGCTCCACAACTCGCTTCTCGGCATGGGTAATTTTCTGGTCGACCTCCGTAGCTTTTCGAAATTGGATATCTGCGTTTTGGCAAGCTTTTTTGAGTTTAGCTATTTCGACAGTGACTTGTTTACGTTCATGACGCAGACCATTTAGTTTGGTGTTGTTTGCTCGCCAATCCTTGTCGAGTAAAATGAGTTCATCTAACATCTTTAAGCAGTCAGGGCTATTACGTTTGGAAAGGTTACTTCGTACGAATTGGGGATTTTCGCGGATAAGCTTGATGTCCAACATGTGGTTACAGGACCCGATTCTCTACTTGGATGAGGTATTATTTAACTATACTATACCAGGCAAGGAATACCGTTTTTAACAGTGTCAAGCATCAGTAGAAATTAATAATTGGTTAGATTACGTTAGGATGGCAACATAGATTATACAAACTTTTTGGCATCTTTTAACAAACCAGAAACTACTCTGTACAGATCCTCTGCAACCAATCGCTTTTCTTTATCACCATCAATGCGGATAAGTTCACCATTGTCAACATATTTTAGATAAACCTCTCGAACTTTACGCTGAGTGTCTAATGTCTCCATAACCGACTTTTTACGTTGCAACCGCTCAAGAACTTTCTCAGGGGATACGTCAATAAAGACGCTCAAATCCGGTTGCAAAGAGCGTGTATTGATAGTTTTAATCCAGTCTAAGCTAAGCCCAGCGCTTCCTTGGTATGCTAGTGAGGAGTAGATGTATCGGTCGCAGATAACCAGCTTCCCCTTGTCCAAAGCAGGCTTAACTTCATTGTGCATATGCTCAATACGATCTGCAGCAAAGAGTAGTGCTTCTGCTTCTGTTGGCAGTCGCTCATTTTCGTATAGGTAACATTCACGGATAAAATTGCCTATTTTGCCACTACTCGGCTCTGCAGTGAGTAAAACATTATATGTTTTAAAGAATTTTTCTGCTAAAATTGCAGCTTGAGTTGTTTTTCCGCTCCCATCTAAACCTTCGATGACTATGAAAATGCCCTTTTTCACCACATACTTCACTGCCTTGCTACTTAGCGTTAGACATTATAGGGACACATAAATAATTAATCTACCAACTGAGAGATTAATAATGCCTAAAGTATACTGGGGAGAAATAAAGGATCCAGTACACGGTTATGTGTACATAACTGAAGACGAAAAAACAGTTATTGACACTTACCCAATGCAACGATTACGGCGACTTCGTCAACTCGCAGGTTCCGAGTATGTTTATCCAGGCGCCAACCACACACGTTTTGAACATAGTCTCGGCGTAATGTACCTAGCAGGTCAAGTTCTAGTTAATCCAAACATCTCAAGGGTAATAAGCGGTGAAGAAATAGATATGTGCCGCATTTCAGCACTTTTGCATGACTGCGGTCATGGACCATTCTCTCATGTGTTTGAGCATTTATTACTCAAAGATTTGAACAAAACTCATGAAGACATTACTTCTTGGTTAATTGAGAAAAGTGAATTAGCTGACAAACTCTCTAGAATGGGTTATAATCCTAAAGAAATCGGGGCTCTAGCAGTTGGTAAACTTAACAAAAAAAATCGTGCTTTTCTTGATCAAATAATCAGTAGCGCTGTAGATGTTGACAAACAGGATTTTATTGTCCGAGACACATACCATACAGGAGCTGAATACGGTTTTATAGATGTCTACCGCCTCATCCATGCTTTAGATCTTTTAGGCGAGAACTTGGCAGTAGAATTAGGCGCATTATCAGCACTTGAAGCATTCGTTATAGCCCGTATTGAGTCGTTTAAAAGCATATACTTCCACCGTGTGGGTCGAGCAGCCCAGATTATGTTAGCAATGGCGATGGACAAAGCAGACCAAGAACTCGGTTTGACCACATTCAAAACCCCTGAGGAATACTTAGCTTTAGATGACTACACAATTTGGGGATCCCTTAAGAAGTGCAAAGCTTCAAACGAAATCATTAATGACCTAGAAAACCGCCGTATGCTTAAATGTGCTTATGAACGCACCTTTTACCAAAAAGACGACATGATCACCAACCTTTTTGGTCAAGAATCGCACCGTAATCAAATTAGGGCAGAAATCGCCAAGGAGGCAGGCGTCGGGTTGGACGTGGTTATAATCGACGTGCCCACGGTTCCGTCGGTGCCTTATCACCATGCCGTGTTGTTGGAATCAACAGAAATTCCCGTGTTTACTCGAAATCCAGCGGGAGAAAAGAAACTTCAGCGATTAAGCGAGAGCTCAAAAATCTTTGAAACTCTCAAAGGCTTCATGAACATCCTAAGGGTTTACACAGACAGCACTAACCGCTACAAAGTAGAGGAAGCAACTTCTAAGGTACTAGGTCAGATACCTACTGCGGGTAAAATCTCATTTTAACCTCAATCAAACAGTTTCTTATATACTAGTCCTTGCTAAAGAGAATAAATAGAGCAAGAAGAGCGCGTGGGTAAGGTAACAAATGTCAAACCAAAAGAATAGTGCAGACGATAAAAAGATAATCAGCGTCAGAATTAAGCGAAAAACTGAACTACCAGTTACGCCGCCAGTGCTTTATAGCAAGCAAGAAGTACGCAGATTTGTAAATGAATTCGTTTCATCATGGATTCGGGGTGACATAGTTATTCGCTTCCCTACAGCTGCTGAACTCGGGAAAAAAACCCCATTAAGCTTAGTTTTCCCCCATGACCCATCAGTAAGCGCCGAATTAAAAATTAAAGAATACTACATAGACTTGCTCTCTGTAGTCGCAGGAATCAAGCCATCTTCAGTTGAGCAACAAGAAAAAGCAATAGATGAAATATTCAAAATGATGCTAATGTTCCGTAGTGCCAATCGCATTGAAGGAAAAATTATCTCAAATGAAATTGAGAAACGAGTTCAAAAAATAGAAGAAGTAATCCAAAATCAAGTTAAATTGGTTGATCAAATAACAAAATTCCTTTTCACACCCAAAAAGTCAGTGAAAAAGAGCAAACAGAAGAAGCTTAACAATTAAAAAAAGAGTTCTAGAAGAGTAAGGTTTATTCGAGGGAAATTGTATTCTGCTTGTGTTTTCGAACTATTGCATGCTCCGGTAGTATAGTCCGGTCAAGTATACCGGCCTTTCGAGTCGGTGACCCGGGTCCGAATCCCGGCCGGAGCACTATTCTTTGCCTTAGCAGGTATGTCGTGATAAATGCGTTTTCTCTGGATTGCCATGCAGGTGTTCTTTGTGTCGATCAAGTTCGCTATGGGTTCGAAAGGTTTTACCGCATATTTCGCATGCAAACAAACTCTTAGGCATCTTATCTAATGGTTCTTCAGGAATTGGAGGCGATTTAGGTGGAACGGATCTACTTGATAAAATAGGTATATTCATTATTTATTGCACTTCAAAATAATAATTTCTTCTTATTACATTCATAAACTTCTGTGGTTGCTATGAAGCAATACATAAAATAAAGCTTATGTCGCAAGCGTCCATTGAAGCGCCATGAAAAAGGTTTTTTCATAAAAAAAAAGGGTAAGCTGGTTATTAGCTGTCTGCCGCAATGTGGGCAAAAGGTAGCGTTTGTGTCTACGTGTGAGCCACAATTTGGGCAATATCTTGTCGTTTGTGCATTTAGTGGTGGAGGAAGAGTGCATGTTGATTG
Organism: Thermoproteota archaeon; assembly: GCA_012511995.1. Lineage (GTDB taxonomy): Archaea > Thermoproteota > Bathyarchaeia > Bathyarchaeales > Bathycorpusculaceae > Bathycorpusculum. The sequence continues at coordinate 9,780 of JAAZFA010000216.1, forward strand.
ACTATAGGAGGCTGTGTTGGCGATAATTTCATTGAGAAGAGGGCGATCGCTAGAATTAGCCATGCAGTCCGTACCAATATTAAGCCTCCTCCTGCAATTATCGTTAAGATTGCACCCTGAACAACAAGGCACCTGGCAGTGTGAAACATGTTTTCGCGGGGGCCTTTGTGCTAATGTGCCAAATATGCACCTAAAATTCTTCGCCATAAGAATATAGAATGTGAAAACAAGTATCAGGACGATTGTTAGAATGATTCCGCCGGAAGTCGTTAGTAGGCCATCACCCAGTTGGAGCGATGGTGAACCAGCTAAAGATGGTCGCCACTGTAAGAGTCAAAGTAGCGAGCTATACCAATATACCAAAATTAAGCCGTTTAATGTGTATCTAAAGATGCTGTCATCGCGATAGTGCTCGGAATACCTTTTATGCCTATAAGCAACATAATTATGCCGATAATGCTGTCGACTACTGGAATAAAGCGTTAGGAATAGTAGTAATGCACCGATTGCAGCTAATAGTTTACTAGATTCAATGTTACTCAAGTTTTGGAATTTTCAATCAAATTGCAGTTGCTCAAAAATAAGTTTTTTCAATTGACCTATCGCTGGGTAACATATGCTAGAGAATTAGTGAAAAATCAGTTAAATTAAAAGCGAGCCACACCATAATTAACAATAAACAGTTAATGTATTTTTTAAATTAACTCAAATAAATTGAGAAGGTTAATATTGAATCTTAAGGGAGAAACAGCTATGCTAACTAACATAAATTCAGCGTACAAGGAACTTCTCTCCAAAACCAAAGACACAATAGTGCTTTCAACAACTCAAGGCATTATGCACTGGGATATGGAAACCATGATGCCACCAAAAGCAGTGCAGCAACGAAGTGAGCAGCTAGCATTGCTAAGTCGCATCCACCACAAACTGGGTACAGCTCCAGAAATAGGCAAACTTCTAAACAATATTCAAAACAACAAACACTACCAATCCTTGAGTCAAGTGAAAAAACGCAACATCTATCTCATAAGTAAAAATTATCATGAACAAAAAGCATTACCAGAAAAGCTGGTAGGTGATCTGGCGCTACAGGCAGCCATAACAGTTAACGCTTGGAAAAAGGCAAAAACAAAGAAAAATTTTAGCATCTACAAAGCAGACCTACAGAAGCTCTTTGAGCTTAGTAAACAAACTGCTGATATCCTAATGAAAGTTAAAGAAACAAAAACCCCATACGATGCCTTAATCGACAATTATGAGCCTAATATGGCTTCCGACACTATCACAGCTATCTTCAATGATTTGCTGTATGGGTTAAAACCCTTAATAGCCAAGATAGAAAACAGTCAAAAACCAGCGCTTATTAAAATATCAGTACCAGTGGAGGAACAACGCAAAAGCGCTCAACTAATCACCGAAATACTCGGCTATGACACCACATCCTCAAACGCCGGGGGGAGAGTGGATGAAACAGAACATCCCTTTACATCAGGATATTATGATGACGTTCGAATCACAACCCATTATTATCCAGACAACTTCTTAAGGTCAATCTTCTCTATTTTACATGAATCTGGTCATGCTATCTATGAACAGAACCTCAATCATGAATGGCAATATCAACCGGTCGGTAGTCCCTGCAGCTATGGAATACATGAATCACAATCGAGATTTTACGAAAACATAATCGGTCGATCTTCGGAATTTTGGAACTATTTTTTATTTAGAATTAAAAAAGTAGCACCAAGTCTATCAAAACTTGAACTACCTACCATTGTAAAAGCCATTAACAAAGTCGAGCGTTCAAAAATCCGCATAGATGCCGATGAAGTGACGTATAATATACATATTATAATACGCTTCGAATTGGAAAAAGACCTATTTGCGGGTAAAATCAAAATCGACGAATTACCAGCGGTATGGAATCAAAAATACAAGGAGTATCTTGACATTGAAATACAGAATGACTCTGAAGGGATCATGCAGGATACACATTGGGCCAGCGGTCTTTTTGGGTACTTCCCAAGTTATGCGCTTGGCAACATTTATGATGGACAAATCTTAGCAGCAATGTCTGAAGACCTGCCAACATGGTCTTTTGAAGTTTCTGATGGAAGACTTGAAAGCATTAATCGTTGGCTTACAAAGAACATTCATAATAGAGGAAACCTCTATGACCCAGAAGAACTAATCAAAGTAGCAACCAGGGGAGACCTTGATTCAATGCCGTTTATAACTTATCTAAACAAGAAGTACAGTCGCCTATATGGACTCTAACAAGGTTTCTTTTTTTTATCAATTTCTTTATAGATGGTAATAATAACATATGCCACCATTGAACCCATAAAGAGGTAAAGACTACTGTAGCCAATATTTCTATCATAAATGTTGGCGCCATAGAGAAATAGCAGAAAACCTGCGATGAAGATAGCTATGAACAACAAATCAGTCTTAGACATCAAAGTTCAATCCTTGATTTAGACATTCATTGACGACCAACTGAATATAAATATTTTACGAAAAGACTACAAGACTCTAAGCCATGTTAGAAACTAATGTAAACAACAAACAACCATTAAAATTACAGGTCCTTTACTCAATACTTCACTATCTATCCGACATTTTTAAATACAACAGGAAATACAGAGCAACGACTGAGGCAATCATTATGTCGGGAACAGAGGTAAAAAAGCCAGAAACTCGTGAAGGATTTATAAAACTGTTAATTGAGGCAGCAAAAAAAGAAGTCGGTGCCAAAGGTAAGCCGACAAAACCGACAATCGTCGGGACAGCTAAAGAAATCGACATCCATAGGGATACACTATATTCATGGCTAAAAGAATTTAATGTCGATTTTAAAGATATTATTGATAAAGTACCGACAGTTATTGGTAATGAAGACACGAATACACCAACATACTTGATAGGAGAGGCCCTTGTCGGTGA
>JAAZFA010000217.1 GCA_012511995.1 Thermoproteota archaeon
TATGAAGCATTCACAAATTTGACTGTGAATTCTGGCACAACTGGTTCAGGTATATCTTGAGCAACAGATAAACCCACCAGCAACATTCCAGATACAATCAAGACAGCAACTAAACATAAAACCAGACACTTACTCAAACCTATCCACAATTAAAAACTTATCCACGTATAACGTTATATAATTTACTCAGAGCTACACACTACAAAACTAGTTCTTAATGATTGTAACTTTGCTTTCTCTTACCAATAATAAGCAATAGACTAACAGCAGCAAGAACTACAATTAATAATACTGTTATGGGAAACTCTGGGACTGAAGAAGATGAAGTTGGAGTTAGAGTAACTACAACCATTTTACTTAAATCAACTGTTATTGGAATGCTCCAATCACTTGCTTGTGATTCATTAAATGTTATCTCTGTATATCCATCTGGTGACTGGTACTGAACTGGTCCTCCAGGTATTGATCCTGGCTTCTGAGTTATAGCATAATAGCCACTTACTGCTTGAACTTGAAAATCTATCAATATGCTGTTATTGCCTATGGTGCTATTTACCATTCGTGAAAATAGCATACCATCTGGTGGTACTGAGGGTATCGTAAGGGTTGTTGTTTTAAAATTAGATTGGAGTACGTAATTTTTGTCAATGGAACTTCTTGGTGAGTATGGGTCTTTAACTCTGTAGTAATAGATTATTGAATTAACATAGCTACTGGGGATAAACTCTTGATTCTGTATTACTAACTGTATGGTATTGTTGTTTGGGAATTGTATGCTAAACTGTGGTGCTGATGGCTTTGTTATTGATTGAGCACTAATGGGGTTAACCATTAACAGGCTAGATACTGCTAGGATTACAACTAAGAATAGTGTGAGATGTTTATCTAATCTATCCATAATTAGACTATCTATTTGTTATGTTATATAATTTACTTTTGAGCTGTAATTTGCGCTCCAGAATTTCCTTTTAGGGGTCATTATATAGCTCATCTATCTCTCCAGCTCCAGCTAGTGAGAATATGCAGATTAAATATCAACAGTTTAACTGTGAAGTATGTGATAAGTTAGCCTCTACCCAAGTTTTCTACAACAAAAGTGGAGCAAAAAAGGATGCTAGAGATAGGCACTATCTAGGTAGAGTAAATGATAAGCCACAATTCGAGTATCACCAGCAATCTCTAAGTTATATTCAGAGAAAACTTGATTAAATCCACACAGATATTAATCAACAAATAGTGAGTCAAATAGGTAACCTATCTAATGACGATTTAGAAAGGACACAAACAGGCACTATTTTAAGATCTAGTTGGGCGAGTAGCTCAGCACGGATAGAGCACCAGCCTCCTAAGTTGGGGGTCGAGGGTTCAAATCCCTCCCCGCCCGCCACAGCTGATCCCCGCCCGTTTTGGCGATAAAAAGGGTGTGAGAAGCGAATTAATTGCGTTTTCTGAAGATTTTGTTTCCTTGAAAGTCGCAGACGTATTCGAAGCCTGACTCGATGAGATCGTATGTTTCTTTTTCTGAGTGAGCAATTCTTGCTATATAGTCATCGTCTTTGAGGTCTATGAGGCGAGTGTAAACTAGAGTGTTATTAATGCTTCAGTGATCGAGTATTTGCATTACGTGCAGGAGGTCTCTTGTTTTGTGGTACTCCATGGTTGCTTTCCAGTGGCGGAATGTGTGGAACGTGATTTGTTGTAGTCGTGGATTCTTTACCTTGTAAGCAGTAGCTTTGCGTTGATTCTGGAAGGATTTTCGAAAGGCATCAGAGTTTGTGACAAATACTTCGGTTGAGGTTTTAGTTAGCTCATTAAGCATTGCCACTAACTTGTTTGATATTTTAAGTCTTTTTGAATTACTGCCTTTTTCTGGGGTTACTATTATGTGGTTGTTTACTGTGTCAACGTCTTTCCATTGCAGATTGCACGCTTCTCCGCATCGGACTCCGGTTTCTTTAAGCAACTGAAGAAAAGTCGCCATTCGCCTATTGCAGCCGCCGATTAGTTGGTCAATTTCATTTTCCGTGGGTATGAATGGAAGCTTTCGGATTCGTTTGTATATTGGAGGATCCCATTTTAGTCCTTGCATCTGAAGAAAGCACGAGTAAGTATCAACAGCTATAACTTTTCTTGCGTTGCTCCATGGCTGCTTAGCAATTACTTCTTTCACTGATTCTGGGTTAGGCTCCGTGTTTTACGAGTCGCTTGATTAGTGTAGTTCTTGTTTTGATAGTCGCTTGTGCATATGCCAGTTTTAGCATCTAGGCGCTGGATTCAACGGTTTTGCCCTTTTCATATCTAAAACAAAAATCCTAACATTTTCAGCCAAAACGTCTGACAAAAGCATCCATCAGCGTTATAGGAAAAACGCTAATTTTCTAATTTTCAATTAGGAAAGTGGTAAATGGAGAATTGCTCACAAGGCAAAATCATGTAAATGGTATTTCGGTATTGGGAAGATGCATTAACAATTTGGAAGATTAGGAAAGCTAAGGAATCGGGGTGTTTGTCATTTGAGCATAACTTGGGAAGCGCTATTTTGGGTAAGGCTTTTAGTTTAACTTTGATCAATA
>JAAZFA010000015.1 GCA_012511995.1 Thermoproteota archaeon
GCGGAATTAAACGCCTATCTGATCTCAAAGGGGCAACCCATAGAATATCAAGATGTAGCAGTCGCAGCCTCTTTTCTTTTAGAATGCTGTGATGTGCTGTTGACTGAAAACAAAGAGCACTTTGAGCGGCTGCCAAACCTAAAAGGCAAAGTCATGACGCCCAAAGAATTCAGCCAAAAACACCGAAAGGGCTCGCCAGGGTGAACCCCAGTAATTTTAGTGGTTGCGGGTGGGTACACATAGTCGTGGGAAAAAGTCATTGCTTCAAGTAAGCAGTTTTTCGATGCCTTCTAAGTACGAATAATGTAGTTGTCACTAATACCCCGACAATTGCAATGACTAACAATGCAAGAACTATTAGACTTGGCAAACCTGACGTTACTGTTTGTGTATTGCTCCAACTACTTGCTTCAAGAAGCTTAAATTGAGTATCTATCGGTGTTATACCACCACCTAAACTCCAAACAACATACTCGTATCCAACAACTGCCTGAACACGAAAGTCTGTTTGCACCAGCAAATTCCAGTCTAATGTTCCCAGTGCGAATGTCGGCGGGGGTGGGACTTGAACCCACGAAGGCCTGCGCCAGAGGGTCTTAAGTCCTCCTCTTTGCAAGAGTGTATAAAAAAAGTGGTGCTCTTTTTTAATAACGCTTACTGTTCAAGATCACGAGCATTTGGTCAACAGTCACTATTCTTATGCCTTTGAATTCTTTAAGCGCAAGCAAATGCCTATCTCCTGAAACTATATAGTCAGCTTTTACATCATGAGCTGCCCTAATTATAATATCATCATCGGGATCTTCTGCCACAACTCTAAATGTCGACTTTACAGGCACTAATTTACCTGTTATTTGAAGGTCATTCGAGAATAATTGGATGTCTGTGTTTGTAACGTATTTTTCGAATTTTTTGCGCCTTAGAACTTTAACAAGGTCCGTCAGCATCTCTCTCGAAAATGCAAGAGTAAAATCTTTGTCTTTCGCTTTTTGCCAGAGATCTTGAGGTTTTCCTTTTACTATTAGACTTGAAACAAGAACGTTAATATCGAAAACTATAATGAGCATTTGGCGCCCTATTTTTTATTCTTAGCGGCTTTTTCTTTCTTATATTCCTGTATCTCCGTTTCTATATCTTCTTGTGTTAGCTCGCCGTATTGTGCGATTCTTTGGTTTACTCTTTTGTACATGGCTTCGAGTTCTTCTGGAGAGTCAGGTTCTTCTAATTTTTTTAATATAACTAAATCGTCGCATTCATAAACGAGAAATTTAGTTTTAGGTTTCAAGCCCATGTTCGATCTTATGTTTATGGGAATAACGACTTGACCTTTTTCGCTAAGAATTGTCAGGTCTGCTTTCTTACGTCGAACCATCGCTATAACCATGAATATTCTTACTTTCTTACCTAAAAAAGATTGTTATTAACGTAGTGGTAGTGGAGGTGGGACTTGAACACGCTCTGCCGTGGAGCTCTTACCTGCAAAACCCAACTTTTTTATTTACGTTGATTAGCGGTTTTTCGATGCTTCCTGAAAAACATCACTGATGCGCTAACAACTGCTAAAAGAATCAAAGCGACAACTAAAACTGTTGAAGTTGGGCAGGGCTCTGTTTCTGGCATATGAGGACCGGTATTGATGGTTCCTATTGGAGCGGTTGGGCTTGGCGTTGGCGAACTTGAACTTTCAGGCATGGTTATTGTTTGCGTGTTACTCCAATCACTTGTTACTCCATCAAAACGATAAACTCTTCCACTTTGATGGTCGGTTGGAACTTCTATTCCAATAAGAGCAATAACTTGCATATCAATCTGACCACCCTTAGATATGCCTGCTCTATGATTTGAGCCATCAAAAGGATAGTCATCTAATAGAAATGAAATAACGGTGTAGTCCAAAGCAGAAGCTTCATAATAGGTTCCATAAGATGATAGACCTACGAAGAATACTGGAGCATATTCCCAGCCGCCGAGCGTACTGTTAGGGTCTTTAAATCTAAATCCATAGTAGAGCTATGGATTGCTAACATTAATGTCGTCAAACCCCATGAGCGGCTGATTCTTAATAGTAACTTCCAGTGAAGACACTGTGAATTTTCCGGTGAATTCTGGCATTGATGGTCTAGGCGTTGTCTGAGCGCATACAGGTTTTACTGTCAATAGACTCATGCATGAAATAGCCATAATTCCAATGAGGACTAAAGCGGAACTTTTGGTGGTATTATACATGACTCATCTCTGTCAATGATTAATCAACGCAAAATACAACAATAAATGACTATTCGTCAAACTTTCTTGACTAAGCCGAAGTATTTGGTTAGCAGATTAATTTATTTGAAGAATACTGGAAAGAGATGAGCCCTCCATTAGGGATTAACTTAGCAAGCAGTCTTTTGCATACTTAGCGATAAACGCGGTGGGGCTGATAATGTCAGACAAGCATTTCTTATTATTACAATGCTCGAAGCAGAGTTAGTGCACTCTGCTTTCTTAGATTTCCGCAGAAACACGAAGGGCGGCGTACCCATCGCTTACAAGCGTTCAAAACAACAAGTCCCTATAGATTTGTTCATTTCAGATTTTATCTAGGTAGTGGCTGTCACTATAATAACTTCTATAAGTGTTGCCTATCACTGGCACTATGGCGCAAATTAGAAGAATAAACGGGGGTAACAAGTACGGCTAAGAAAAAAACTAGTATAGACGTAAGTGAGGCAGAAACTTTTGAGTCATATAATGAAAAACTGACGCAGAAGTACGGTGACGGTTGGATTGGAAAAGGAAAGTGTACTGGATTAGAGTTTAAACGCTGGCTGGCACTTCGCGATAATTTAACTGAAATTCCATAATTTGATATCCATTTTAAACCCTAAAATCTTAAATCGTCATATCTTTTTAAAGTCCTATCTATGGTTAGTTCCAAAATTTTTTACCCGAAGTTTACCAAATTGAACTGCATTCTTAATCAAACATTCCAAGCTTTCAAAGTCGCTATGCTGCAC
>JAAZFA010000218.1 GCA_012511995.1 Thermoproteota archaeon
GCCGTTAATTATCTCCAACTTTCGATAGGAACATGCACCAAACCAAGTCGTAGCGTGAGATTTTTTGGAGCCCCTTTGAACAGAACAGTGGTTGAGTTGATACCAGCAAGTTCCCCCAACTGTTTTTCGCTTATCTAAGACTTTGACAACCCAACCGTCCTTTTTGTTCTCACGCCTTGTGACACCTTCAAAACCTTTGCAGGCATAACAATCACCACCTTTGCATTTTCGGCACAGACCATACCCTTCGCCACCGACAAAACCGAGTACGTGAAAATGTGGACTCCAGCGCCAGCCGAAAGGTACGCCTTTTAGTCGAGCTTCTTTTCGGTTAGCATAGCGGAAACCGTGAAAAATTATGGATCCGCCGATTATGCCCCGATTAGCCATAAGTCTGACCGCTTTTTTGCGTAAGGCATCGAGACTTAAACCGTAATCTTCACTTCTAATGCTTACAACTATATGTTCAACTGGAAGTCCAAAGCGGTTAGAAGCTATTTTTAGACGTTTTTCCATGCGATAGGCTTCACGGACAGCCCAACCGTACTTGAAGCAAACAGGACACGTTGGTTTATCGCATGAATGGTATATGGGCTTAACAAAAACCGAATTCTCAGGTAAGCTCTCATTAAAGAACCGAGCTTGGTTATGTGCCTTGTAGTTTAGGCAACCCATGAATTTGTTGAATGTTCCGCATTTAGAACTTGTCTGTTTCCCATGTCCGACAAGCTCATACTCGCCATAACTCCAGAAAGAATTGTCAACATTCAAAAAATCATTATCAGATATATTATTTGATTTACGTCCAAACGCTATTTGTGTCTTATACCTAGTTAACACCTTATCACCAAGCGTTAACTCGGGATGTTTTATTAAGGGACAGATTGACATAATTTGGCGACGACTTATCAGTGATTCCACAGGACACACCAAATACTGAGCAAAAAAGCGAATTTTTGCCACCGCTTCAAAGACGTATTATACTGTTCCTTGCAGGAAATCAACCGATGAATAAACATGCAACCGCAAAAGCGATGAATGAACATACAAGGTCAACATGGCTATCCTTCAAGGGCTTAGAAAATAGTGGGCTTGTCAAAAAGATAGACCAAAGGGAGTCTCTGGGGAGAGAACGTGACTGCTATTGGTTAACTGACTCAGGGGTATATCTTGCCTTAATCGAAGGGGCTGAATCTAAAAAAATTCTGATGAGAACCAAAGAAGTGTACCCAGATAACGCACTATTGCATTTCATAATCGAAATAGCCCCTATAATGGGTACAGGCATGCATAAAATCGGGTATTCAGCCGTCTTGGAGAAGGGCAAATTGGGTGAAAGCGATAAGAATTCAGTAAAAAGTGCAATGTTGAGTCAGCAACTGCTAAAAGAACTTACCTTAGGGCAAATTAGAGATTTAATTGAGATAATGAAAAAACATCCTCAATTTGAAGCCTTCAAAGACCAGACAGACCAAGCATTAGAGAAATTAAAGAAGGCAGAATTATTCCTTAAAGAAGCCTATGAAAAGTAGGGATTCAACACTCAATTCAGTTTACTTCGTTGAACTATTTTTAGGAATTACGCCACCGCAGACATCAACCACAAGGGTTGAGTCTCGCACCCCACGGACTTAGTTTTGCATAAAGGCATATTTCTACCTTAGGTAGTAAACGCGTAAGCGCTAAAATTTAAAAAGAAAACTAACTAATTGTTATCGTTGTTGATGCTACAATGGATGCGTTTGAAAAATTAGTGTTAAAATATGAAAAACAAGGTTACAAAAGAGAGAACAAAAAATCGCTAAAATACGGTGTTAGGTATTTTTTTAGATTGAGAAAAGGCTTACTTGGTTGGGACCAAGGAGCTTACATATATTCTCCTAATGCTAACTCATCAACCGAAAGTATGAGAGAATTTTTAACTGATTATGAGAAATATTGTGATGAAGATGATGGTTACCCAAAGAAGGGTCTGTTTTTTTGTTATGATTGTGATGAAAAGCTGTTCAAAGACTTAAAATTAGCCATGATACGTGATAAGGATTTAAGAAATACAATCAAATTAGCTGTGTCAACTGATAAAGACAAGAGCAAGAACAGACCATCAAAAGCAATAACCCCAAAGGAAAATAGAGGCCAAAGAGATATCAGAAGAGCATTTGCACAAACGCAAAAAAATGAAATACTTTTTCAACAAGATGGTAAATGTGCAGAGTGTCATAAAAAATTAGACCCTCGTACAGTGGAATTTGACCACAAAGAACCTTGGGCATCAGGTGGTAGAACGGTAACAATTAACGGTAGAGCTTTATGTGTAGGCTGTCATAAAATAATCTCTCACCGTCATCGTTTAAAACAGGTAGATAAATGATAATGAAATTATCTATGAGCGTGAAATAGCTCAAAGCTTATAACTAGATAGCAACTAATAATATACATGGGAAACTAAAACCCTTTAGAATTTACTTTGCCCTAAGGC
>JAAZFA010000016.1 GCA_012511995.1 Thermoproteota archaeon
TACATTTAGAGTTAGAAAAGAAGCGACAGGAAGACTTAATTGCCGAAATGCAAGCTCAGCGGAAGGCTCGAAAATCACAAGCCCTAAATTCAAAACCAAAAAAGCTTCAGGAAAAAACAAAGAAAGTTAAAACAACTCTTGAAGAACAAAACCGTTCTACTCCAAGAGGTCAACAAAGCCTATCCAAAAATTTTGATCCCCCAAGCGAAGTCTTCAAAAAAAGAAAAGCTAGCCGTGACAAAGTAAAGCACCCACGATACTAGTCATAATGCTGAACTCTCCACAAGCAGAATCTAGCTCAGCAAAATATTGGTAGCGCAACTGGTTTTTGTAGAAGAACACTGGTAACATAAGAAGCGTGGTTAATACTCGTCTTCATAATCAAGCTCATCTATTTCGATTTCGTAGCATTCCGCACATAAACCATCATAAGTAGTATACTCTTCCTTTGCAACATGCCTTCCACATCGGATGCATTCATGAATTTCTGAATCAGACCTCATCTACATCAAATCTCCAAACAGCATATCAGACTCCCTTCAGTTAACTCGGTATCCCCGCATTCCCAGCACCGCCCCCAGGGTCTGAGTACTCATCTTTGGTGACTTCTCTACCACCCACTTCACAATAATACTTCTTGTTACCCACCAACTTTACACCCCAAGAGTTATGCTGTAGAGCATTTTGTAGTTAAGCGCTATTTTGATTTTGCCTTTTTACACGTTGAGCTTCTCTGTCTAAAGCAATAATTCGTTCTAAAGACTCCCGTGTTGGGAAAAGTAGTTAGCAAATTTTGAGCGTACTACTTCTACCATTGAATCAGGTAACATCAGTCTTAATTAGGAGCGTATGAATAAAAAAAATATTTTTTCCAGCATAAGCATCTTCTCCCTGATCTTCAGGGAAAGAGACGAAACCGTTATTTTATTTATGCGTGTTACTGTTTAAGTATGCTATCATTTTCTCGACAGTGACTATTTTGATTTCTCTATACTCATTTAGTGCTAGAAGGTGGCTATCTCCGGTCACAATCATGTTGGCGTTTCCATCGTACGCTGTATCAACAATCATGTCGTCTTTTGGGTCCTCTTTAACTGCTTTGAGCTTTGATGTTACGTTTACAACTTCAGCTGTACGCATCAGGGCAACAATAACCCTTTGAACCTCGTCTTGGCTTGTTTTAAATTTTGGTCTACTAAGAACAAGCGCCAGTTCCTTCAAAATCAAGTCGGATATAACTATGGCATACTGCTTGACTATTCCCATTTTTAGTAGCTCTCTTGATTTGCCATCAGAAATTAGGGCACTTACCAAAACGTTTGTGTCAAGGACAACTCGAAGCACTCAAATCATCTTCTTGCTTTTCGAGCGCTTGCTGCTTCTTCTTGGATTTCTTTCTCAGACAGCCGTAATTGTTTTTTATCCATTGATTTGAAGATGTTGTCCCACTCTTTTTTTAAATTGGGAAGGTCTAGCTTTTTCATTATGACGGTATCGCCTCTGCCGTAGACTAAAAACTTGGTTTTGGGTTTTATGCCAAGTTCTTTTCGGATGGATTGCGGAATAACTACTTGTCCTTTCTCGCTCATGGTGGTAACTTCAGGCTCTTCTGTAGTCATATTTATCACAGTAAGAATATTTTACTTTCACACCTATAATGCTTTCTCACCCATTACCCTTAACAACATACATAATTTGTTGCCAAAAACATACGACAATGCACGCGTTCCCTTAAGGAGAAAAAGAGGGAAAATAGCTACATAAAA
>JAAZFA010000219.1 GCA_012511995.1 Thermoproteota archaeon
CCCCCTCTCCTGCCTGCTTCTGCAACAGTCATTTTGCCCTTTTTTGGTTCTTCTGTTCGTGTGCTCAAAAAATTCACCTCCTACTATACTACGGTAAAGTTAACATAAATAGTGCCGAATCACCGCTCATAAACATATGTTGTTGTGGGAGAGCAGTAACATACGAACTGTTAGTAGTGGAATCATTACCCTATGGATGTATTAGACAGGAATTTGCTAATGTTATGGTTGAAACCTGCAGATTCATTTTGAGTAAAATAATATATCGACCGGAGATTAACTAATTAGTAAATTGGTTCACCATGAAGGTTCTCTTAATTAACCCGCCGCAGACCTTTTTCCCAGGTTCTGATCCTCCAGCAGGGAATTTGCCGCTTGGATTAATGTATATAGCAGCTATGTTGCAAAATGGAGGTTACATTGTAGAAATATTGGATGCCTTCATGGCAGACGCTGATTTTAAGGAGGGAAACGGTGAAACAAAAACAGTCGGGTTACCTTTCAAACAGATAGGAAAAGAGATACGTGTTCGAAAACCTGATATTGTAGGTATAGCTGGACCTTTCACGAGTCAAATAGGGCATGCAATTCAGACTAGTAAAGTAGCCAAAGAAGCTTGTCCTGATTGTTTAACAGTTGTTGGTGGACCTCATGTTAGTTTGGTTCCAAGCGAGTTTCTTGAAGAGGCTATCACAGTTGATATCGCGGTAGTTGGTGAGGGCGAAAATGCTATGCTTGAGATCGCACAGAGTTTAGAAGGCAAAAAAGCGCTGAGTGAAATCCAAGGCATCGCCTACAGAAACGGTGATACGATAATTGTTAATCCTCGTAGACGTTTTCTTGATAACCTTGATAACTTGCCTTATCCTGCCTACGACTTGGTGGATATGGAACGGTATCTTAGTACAAGTAAAGAAGGTTATAGGAGTTTTCAGGATCGAGCGGTTTCGATGGTTACAAGTCGGGGGTGTCCGTTTAATTGTTGTTTTTGTTCTGTGAATTTGCATATGGGGAAGGTTTTTCGAGCACATAGTTCGTCATATGTTCTTGATCATATTGAGTATGTTGTTGATAGGTATGGAGTGGCGAATGTTTTTTTTGAGGATGATAATTTGACGTTTGATCTTGAGCGATTTGGAGCTATTTGTGAGGGTATTATCGAGCGTGGGATTAAGATTGGGTGGGAGACGCCTAATGGTGTTCGTGCAGACCGTTTGAATATGGGTTTGCTTAGAAAGATGAAGCGTTCGGGTTGTCGAAGTGTGTTTGTAGGTGTAGAGTCTGGTGATCAGCAGATTCTTGATAAAGTTGTTTGTAAGAGTTTGGATCTAAATAAAGTGGTTGAATTTGCAAAGAACAGTCAGGAGATTGGGTTAAAGACGGGTGCGTTCTATATCATTGGGTTTCCTGGTGAGACAAAGCAGAGTATGCAGCGTACTGTGGATTTTGCGTTGGATTTGAAGCGCAAGTATGATGTGGGTATGCATTTGTTTGCGGCGACTCCTAATTATGGTACTAAACTCTATTGGGAATGTAGAGATAAGGGTTATCTTGTTGAGGATTTATCGTGGAATAGTTTTGCTCAGGCTAGACAAGCAAAGGGGTTGTCGATGATAACCACTAACGAGTTTACCCCTGTTGAAGTGAAGGAGATTGCTGCTAAAGCGTTAGCGGATTATAAGAGGATACATTTGGTTAACTTAGTTAAGCATCCACGGAAGGCATTACAGATTGCGTTTGATCAACCGCAGTTGATTGTGAGGTACCTCAAGAATCTATTTTCCTAAGTTTATGCATCAAAATTTAATTGGATATTTTTTTATTTGCATATCGTTTTTTATTTCATTATGAGGACGAGTTTACTGGGGGGTTCCTCATCTCACGTTTGGGTTATGGAGGCAGACTGTTTTTTGGTTCAGGTTGTTTTGGTGTTTGCGCTGGTATGAGGAAGTCAGTTTTTGCCCTCCTCTATGTCGCTCTATGTTGGGTGGGATGAAACGAGGATGAAGAAGCATGTTGAGGATTCTATTATTTGGGTATGTAGATTACTTGTTGTACAGTTATTTCCTCTTCAGGTATTGAATATCGGGTTTAAAAGTGCCTCCGAGCTCAAAGCAACTATTATGACGAACAAATCAGGGGCAATACGAGAAGAAACTGAGCTAACGCTCTTGTTAAAGCGGACTTAAACGTAATTGATATCGCCGCTAAACTCAATAAAACACCTAAAGCAATGACCTCAAAATGTGAACGTTTGGGGTCGCGAATTGAAACAGAGGGCTATGTGAAATCAGCTATACCCATTCTTAGGGACATGCATAGTATTGAAGAAGCTCTAAAGATGTTATCAGGTACCCTGAAAGCTTCCGTTAGACATAGGCTAAATCGACTGGGGGTCCAGCGCTCGGGAGCTATAGCAAGCATTTCAAAGATGTACAAAGAACGCCTAGCCAACTGTGTTCATTATCGAGACATTGAACGAAAACTAAAGGATATGAAAGAACAAAATACAAACTTAAACAGGGGCTCAAACAGACCCAAGAAGCACAAGCTCGTCGTCCCAACCAGTTTTACACTTACACAGCACCTCTGAAACGGCAACCTATGATCCGTAAGACCTAAGAGCAGACATCTGTTCTTTTCACATTTTTGATTTAATCGAAATTGGGTATGAGAGCAGGTTAAGGACCTTGATTCAAGCAGACATTTTCCAAAGCTGTGGGCAACCACAGCAACCAACGTCATCTATAGAAATAAACCCAAGGTGTTGGCTTTAGTCATTGTTTCAAAATGCGTAACAAGTATACGTGGATCAAAAGCGCTGCCACCGAACGAGAGCACAATTACCATGAAAATCAACCATGTCAAAGTGGCGACAAACTCATCTTTACGTTGAGGAATCAAAGCGTAAACAAAGAAGTAGGGCAGATACCAATTCTGAAAGTACGGCAGCATAAACGCGGGTAACAATAAAAATATGGCTGATAATGATAACAACTTATTTTTATTCAACATATACCCCGTAAACAATAGAGTAACAAGGAGGGTCAACCCAACCGCTAGCGCTTGTCGTGTCCAAAGTATTTGAGCATGAGCAGAAAAACTATTGACGCCGTTCATTATTATTTCTGGTCTAGTTTGTATCAAGTAGGGTGCACTCAAAAAAGCTGTAAAACCACCTATACAA
>JAAZFA010000220.1 GCA_012511995.1 Thermoproteota archaeon
CCCAAGGAGTAACAGGTAGAGAAAATAAAATTCGCGACTTGTTAACTCAAATGTTAAAACCCTACACAGACGAAATCCAAGTCGATAGAATGGAAAATATCATCGCAGTCAAAAAAGGCAAACCCAAAGCACCCAAGATTATGCTTGCAGCACACATGGATGAAATTGGATTAATGGTAAAAACTATCACAAAAGATGGCTTTATCCAATTTAGTAAACTTGGAGGCATCGACGACCGTATTCTAACCGCACAAGAAGTAATAATACATACAAAAAAAGGCGCTTACCAAGGTGTAATCGGATCAAAGCCACCTCATATCCAAAAAGAGGAAGAACGTAAAAAAATCATACCTCTCGATGATTTGTTTATCGATGTCGGGGCTGAAAACCGCGAAGATGCAGTGAATATGGGTGTTGCAGTCGGTGACCCAATTGCATTTGACGCAACGTATACCAAGTTAAACAAAGAAAAGGTGATGGGAAAAGCTTTTGACAACCGAGCGGGTTGTGCAGCTATGGTTGAAACCATGAAGCTTTTGAAGGATTGCAGTTGTACCGTATATGCTGTTGGAACCGTACAAGAAGAGGTTGGTTTACGTGGAGCAGGAACCGCAGCATTTACTGTTGACCCTGACTTTGCGTTAGCATTAGATGTCACCATCGCAGGTGATGTTCCAGGGGTAAGAGAATATGACACATCTGTCAAGTTAGGTAACGGACCAGCGTTGACAGTATCTGATTCAGGCATCATCACTCACCCAAAAATCATGCATTGGATACTCGACACATCTTCTGAGGAAAAGATTCCCATTCAACTGGAATCTGGTTTGCTCGGGAGTACGGATGCTGCACGAATAAGTCTAACACGCCAAGGGATCCCAAGTGGCGCACTATTAATACCTACACGCTATATACATAGTCCGGCAAGCATCCTAAGTTTAGTTGACTTAGAAAACACAGCTAAACTTGCGTCAATCGCAATTCAACGAGCAACCAAGCTTTTTTAATCGAAAAATCTTTTTACAGCCTAAAATAAAAAAATAGTTGAAAATGCATGAATAAAGAACAAAAAAAAACAAACACAGCAAAATTCGAAAAATTCGCAGATAAATTTGAGTTCCTAGAACATACTGCAGATGTATATGTACGGGCTTTTGGCGAGAAAATGTGGGATGCCTATGGGAATGCAGCGTTAGCGATGTTTGAAACGATGACTGATACAGGCAAGATTGCTCAAACTATTGAAGAGACAATAGAAATTGAAGCCGAAGACCAGTATGCACTATTATATAATTGGCTTGAAGCCTTATTAGTCAAATTTGAAACTGAAGGTATGTTATACAGCAAATTTCAAATAGAAAATTGGCGCGAAACAGCTGAATCATTTAAATTTGAAGCAAAAATGTGGGGAGAAAAATATGATCGCAAAAAACATCCCCAGAAAGTAGCAGTAAAAGCGGTCACGTATCATTTGATGGTTGTTATCCGGGAAACCGACAGAGTAGCCCTTGAATTCATCCTTGATATATAAAAATTAATTTAGGCGAGTCCAAGTTTCTTTAACTCAGCCATCATATAATCCACCATCGGTTCCGGCGGTTGATCGATAGATTTTGTAACATTCACGATAAAAGGGACCCCCCTTTTATGGTAGTACTCAATAAGCGGTTCAGTTTGGGTCTTGTAGACTTGTAACCGGTTTTTAATAACTTCTTCATTGTCGTCTGCACGTTGGTAGAGTTGTCCACCGCATTTATCGCAAATGCCATCCGCTTTTGGCTTCAAAAATCGTACATTATACACTGTTCCGCAATTCTTACAAATCCTACGAGAAGTCAAGCGCTCAATAATTATTTGGTCTGACACATCCAGTTGGAGGATGACATCGATTTTTGCAATTTTTTCTAAAGTATTGGCTTGAGAAATGGTTCGTGGGAACCCATCAAGGAGAAAGCCTTTACCTTGGGGGATTTTTGCTAATTTGTCTTTAAGGACTTCAACAACGACATCGTCTGGAACCAGCGCACCACGTTCAACATAAGATTTTACCTTTTTTCCAAGTTCAGTGTTTTGTTTCACAGATTCACGGAAGATATCACCCATGGCGATGACCTCTACACCAAGCTGGTTCTGCATTCGGGTGGAGTAAGTTCCTTTGCCTGCGCCTGGCGCTCCAAAGATAATAGCGTTCAACTTGAATTAACCCCTGTAATTGCTTCTGTGTTAGTAGGTAATCTATAATTAAGTCTTGTCATGTAAGAAGTAGTTTTTATGCGGATAGGATTGAGTTGAGTAGACCCTGAAAGTTTGTTGAGTAGGAATTTTAGAGTTATTTTTATCGATACGTGCCGTTTTGGCTGGTTTAACCTTTTGTCTACGTTTAAATCGCCAATACCTGTCTTAGGTTCCTGTGTTGATTTCAGCGCATTTTAGCTTTTTTAAAATTTTTATACTTTTAGAAAGCGTAAAATAATTAACGCTCCAATCCACACACATAATTAGTAGATTGGCATGATTCGAGTAACACCCGATATCACCGACTCCACCTGTGTTTGGGATGGCCCCAAAAACGAGTATAGATACACCCTTCTCCGCATCTGGGACAACACAAAACCACGCATCGTCTTCATTGGCCTAAACCCCTCTGTCGCTGACGAGTACCAAGACGACAACACTGTACGCAAATGCATAAACATCGCCCGACGCGATGGCTACGGCTCCATGATGATGCTGAATGCGTATGCTTACCGCTCCACCGACCCCAAAGCCCTCACCACCCAACCAAATGTGATAGGCAGGTTTAACGACCG
>JAAZFA010000017.1 GCA_012511995.1 Thermoproteota archaeon
TAAACCAATTAGTAATTGCCAATTCAAGTTTTGTTCTTGGAATAGCTTCTTTGAGTTTAGCTGGCATACGTAAGAGGACGTAGAGAAGCGAAGAACTAGATAAATCGAAGTTTGAAAGCGGCTTAAGTAAAGCGATATCGAGCATGTTGTTTAGTGACCCATAAACCCGAAAACTTGCTGCAGTAATTACTAAGGCACTGAATAGCTTAATGTTAAAGGTACGTGATAACTCACTAATTTCCTTTACAAGCGACTCCTTAGCCAACATTAGGTCAAGTAAATAATTGACTACTGCATTCCCTTTGATTTGAATGCCTTTTCTGTCAACACCGTTAAAAGTCTCGAGTAAATCGCGATCCAAACACAATACTGTAGAGTTTTCCGTAGCCAGACATAACTGTAATGAAGCATATGTATTGAAATGCGCATCGGGAGGCTGAATTTTTGAAGGTAAAATCGCTATAGTCAGCGAATCGATGTTTTGCGATCGGAATTGAGTTATCAAACTTGGAATTGAAGCACTGCCCACTCCGTCCCAGGTTGACCCAAAAATTATGGTGCCTCGAAGTTTATCTTGGCTTTGCTTTTTAATACAGTCAATTACGGATTTGTCCTGAACGACAGTTGGGAGGACATCATACCAGAAATGAGTAGCTATGTCTGTATCCTCATAACCTATGATTAAGTGAGGTTTATACCCTTCCGGTAGCCATTTGTACACGTCACCGCTTGATTTTTCGATAAAAACTGGTATTATACCGTCTATTGGTTGCTTGAGCATCGTCTTTATTGGGTATTCGCCTATGCAAACAATGGCTTGCTTTGGAATAAGCGGAATCAAATGTTCAAGGTGTTTTTCGATACTCGTAATGATGTTAAAAGCATTTTTGTTATATCTCATTTGAGATACCTGCATAAACTTTAAGAGGCTTACACTTGAAATAAGCTTTTAGGTAAAGTGCTTGAAAAAACCCTCCTTATTTTCTCGAGTCAGCAACTGGACTAGTGCAAAAAGAAAAAGAAACAGCAAAAAAGAAGAATTAGAAAGACAAGCGGAAACTCCAATGCTAAAAATGATTACCTTTCTTGTTACGTTAGCGGCTATGGCGTTGGGTATGTCTTATTTACCGCTTTTTCCGCAACCTCTGCCTATTCTGTTGGCTGTTTTGGTTGCGTTTGTCACTTATCAAAAACCACGTTTCGGTATGCCTATTGGGGGAGCTTTACTTGGAATAGGTTTGCTTTATCAGCTATCAAAATTATACTTTATTTCTTTTCTAGGTGATACTCCTGTGCGAATAGCGTTTATTATAGTTTGGATGGGTTTGTTTGTTGTATTACCGCTGATGTTTAAACGCTATAAAAGTGCATTGGCGATTAATTTTGGTATTTTTGCGTTTGTATCTCTTTTTTTTGAACCATTATATTTTATGGCTATTCCGCTGATTTTTGCATCTGCAGTTTACTTTAAAAAATATGTGGGGCTAACTGCAGTTTATTTTGTACTCTTATCGGTACCCCTTCAGCTCTATCAGTATTACCAATATACGGTTTTACCTTTTTCGAAAATTCAATCGGACTGGTGGACAATGCATGGTTCAGCTCCACCCTTATTTGTTTCCCTAAGTTCAGTTTCTGAAAACCTCACGAGCTCCATTAGTCAGTTCCGACTCTACGATACTTCGAATTTTATTTATGATATTGCTGGTCAAACAACATGGATTCCTAATTGGAACGGTGTCACTATCAAGGATGCATTGAGTCAATACATAGATTCCATGCCAGGTATAATCCTGTTTGTAGTAATCGTTGCTGGATTAGCAGTGGCATTCTTGTTCTTCTCGAGGATACTTGCCAAAGAAGGATTAATCGGCAGTAGCGACAGGTTTTTCCCTTGTTTTTCAGCAACAATTGCAGCCGCAGTATTCTTTATACTGCTCTCTACTCTGCAGGTGCCTTTGGCTTTCACTACAGAAATTGGTATTACAACAATGGTTTTTGGCATACTGGGAACAGCTCTCTTGACGCTACCGGTAATGTTTATGGATTACACACCAAAACAACGTGCGACAAATCAGCAAATTGCAGAGAAAGCACAAGCATTACTAGAGAAGGTTATCCACTTTGAGGGACAAGTGGCAAACGTCAAAGAAGCCATTCCTATAACCGTTAGCTCAACTGAAGGGAAAACGTCTGTTCTCAAATACGCTATTGAGGACACATTAAAAAAAGCAGTATTGCACAAAATCGAATTAGATGAATTAGACGAAAAGTATAGTGAACTAGAAAAGTTAGATCAAGATTATGAAGCCATCGAAGCAGAACTAAACACAATCCTATCAGAATACCAAGTTTTCTCAAACTGTGAATTCGCCAATTGGGTTGGAAAACTCAAAGTTGAAGGCTTAGACGTTAAAACCACAGCAAACGTTGAATTTCAAAAAGAGGTTTCAATTGAACAACGAACCGAAGCCATTAAACAACTCATCGAAGCAGGAAAGAATCTAGTCAGAGAATTAACATGTACTACAGTACCAATATATTCCATCATTAGCTCGTTATATGACCCTACTTTACCTGCAAAAAGCCACGCTATAGAGTTTGCGTCTGAGAAAATAGCGAAGAACCAATCGCCATGGATAGCCGTTGAAGCACTCTATAATGCTTTGAATAACTGGAAACGCCAATATGGTTCAGACATTAAAATCACAATTAATTATTTTCAGAATTCTTTAAAACCTATTACACGCTTGGCTAGTCAAACTGAAAGTATAGTACTAGCTTTTGGTGACAATACCCCTAAAGTACAATGCTATGCCAAGAAAGCGTGTGAATTAAAAACGTTGGCGCTAAAGCGGTTAAATAAAGAAAGGCTGGGCCTTCAAGATATTGTGGGTCTAAGAGATGATGTCGAAACTTTCATTGCTATGTCTACTGACATTCTTGAGATGCTGCATAAGGCATTGGTTGATGATGAATTAGCTATCGATCGTTTGTCTCCCACCAAAGATTTTCTCTGGGAGAAGAATGATTTCTTACATGAGTGGTTAGAAGCGGCAACTATGATGCTATCCCAACCCTCAAAATATAAAATTAACGAAATTATGACGAATTTGTCGAAATCTCTTGTAAATGTTGATGCCGCTATACAGACATTAGCGTTATATGCTGAAAGGAAGGAGCTGCTGTTAAACTATCCATTGGCGGAAGCGGCAATAAGCAATCAATTGGAAGTTAAAGGACGATTGTTGCCCATGGATTTACCTTTCCAGCCGTATTTTGCATCTGAATATCTTCGTTTGTTTTACATGACACGCCTTGGTGAATACTTGTTTAATAAAGAAAATTCAGAATTGATTAAACGCTCATAGTCATAGTTTTTGTTAGTGTATAGCGTTACGATGTGATTGTTTTGTTAAATATGGTTGCTGATTCTTTTTCTAATTTCCTCTTGCTGGTCAGGCGAGAAAATTTCTTCATTGCATGATGGGCAGCGGAGAGCTTTTACATCTTTCAGAACAACATTGTCAATTTCAAAATCAAAAGTAATCGCAACGTATTCAACGCAACAGGTGGGACAAAGTAATGCGCCCGCTTTAGTGCTTTTGTTGTTCTTCGCTGAATTTTTTGCCAAGTGTATTCGCCCAAGTTTTTACCTTTGTCATATCCATTTTACGCGACACTGGGCTGCCTAAAATTTTAATGTATCCCCCAAACGCTTCAGTAGCAACCCGGTTTAAAGTTAACGAAACTAGATAAAACATTGGTAGTATATGCTGTAACAGTCTCGTCATATGTTTCTGGGTAAATAAAGCCTGAACAAGTATAGTGTGCGAATAAGCAGTTCCCAAAGTCTTTACCTAAGAAGAATTCGGTCTCAGGATAAATTTTACCCTCCACACACCGGTACTAACTATAATGGCGTGGTATTCATTAAAATATTGTACCGAATGACCATTTAAATTAGTCAAGTCAACCCAAAAGTTGTATTTTTCTTGAAGAACTTGCGCT
Source organism: Thermoproteota archaeon (assembly GCA_012511995.1). Taxonomy (GTDB): domain Archaea; phylum Thermoproteota; class Bathyarchaeia; order Bathyarchaeales; family Bathycorpusculaceae; genus Bathycorpusculum. The sequence goes on from JAAZFA010000017.1 coordinate 4,012, forward strand.
ATTTTCTTAGTTACTTTTTCTGTCGCATCACCTTTGCTTCCATAGGCAATCAAAATCTTATCAACCAAAATTTCACCTTCACGATGCTGAATACAATTTATCGTGTGAATAACTTGCCTAGTTCTAAAGCCCATGCTTTAACCTTAGTTAAATCGACGTTATCCACCATGGTCTTTTTGAAATATCTAATTCGACCACCGAATGCTTCTTTGCTTACTACAGATATTTTTGGGTATTTTGATAAAGTTTTTCCGACGAATCTCTTCATTGCACTTTCATAGTATTCACCTGGAGTTCCACCCCAAGCAGATGAAGCAAAAAATGCCACTTGTTTTCCGCTGAAGTCGTTCTCTAAAAATTTAGTTGCTTTACTGTACACTTTACCCATTCTAACTCCTGCACCTACGATTATATTGTGGTATTGCATTAAATCAGGCGTTGGTTCTTCGTTTAGGTCAACTAAATCTACTTCAAGTCCAAATTCGGAACGAAGCACTTCAGCGATTACACCTGCAGTTTCTCCAGAAACGCCTTGCTTTGTTTCATAAGCAATTAATGTTTTGTCATTGACCATTTTTTCTTTCCTGATAAAAACAGATTACGAAGAAGGTAATAAATTACGGGGTAACAACATTGTAATCATTAAATAAGATGTGGCAACTCGCTATTGAAACACGACTACAAAAAAGGGTTTTTAGGTAGTGGTTTAGTAGTTTTGAGCGGAATGGTATATCCAATAGTGCATGAACATATCATCCCGAAGATATCTGTTGTTATGGCAGTTTACAACAAAGCACCTTACCTACGTCAAAGTATAGAGTCCGTTTTAAAGCAGGACATGCAGGCGTTTGAATTGATCTGTGTTGATGCATCCTCAACCGATGAAAGCCTTTCAATACTCAACGAATATTCCTCCAAGGACTCTCGAATAACGGTTTACAGCACTACATATTCTAGAATTCCAGCCATAACAAAAAACTTTGGTATAGATAGAACAAAAGGCGATTATGTATTCAACCTCGATGCAGATGATTACTTAAGACCAGATACGCTAAGTAAAATGTACATTCAAGCAAAGACGACTGGTGCAGATGCTGTTATACCTGATTTACAGACAGTATCCTCAAGCGGACAAAAGATACCGCCGTTTATATCCGGTGTTAAGGGCAACAGGAAAATACTGCTTACTAATAGGCAAGCTGTCATTGAAAGCCTCGATTGGGCAATTCACGGGTTCGCTCTTTGGAAAGGACATATGATTCGCAAGATCAGGTTTGAAGAGTTTGGCGTATATAGCGATGAGTATTCTGCACGAGTTCTATTTTTTAATTGTAGAAAAATTTGTTTCTCCGAGGGTACTTACTTTCATAGATTTAGTAATCAATCTTTAACCGGAAGGATTAGTTTACAAACCTATGACCGTCCTGAAACAACACGCAGAGTAGCCTCTTTCTTAGACGAGCACTCGTTCAGTCAAAGAAATGTTAATGGCTTACATTTTTCTGCCTTTAAAGACTGCTGTTTTCTACTTTTCTTGAGCAAGAACCTGGCGGCGCCAAACCTGGCAGAAGCTGAAAAAAGGATAAAAAGAGTTTATGACCGTATTGATATGCATAAAGTTAGAAAAAGCGTTTGTACTCTAACTCCTGGTAGAAGTGCGTTATGGTCTACAGAAGGGAAATTAAAAAAATATTTGTTTGTTCTTTTGACTTTTCTAAACTGGAATTCGCTGAAAAGGATACCGATGAAACATTTTTTTACATAAATGTTTTTTCAACAAAATGCTTGAGACATGATTAGGTTATCCGTTTTATTCGATCAATAAATATTAAACCATATCATTATCAACACAAGAACTCTGAAGGAAGATAATGATGGTAATTAAACTCAATAATACTTTTAAAATTGTTATAACAGCATGTTTTATAGCCCATTTTTGTAACATCCGCTTTATTAATTTTATCTTACAAAATGATTCTAAGCGAAAAAGTTTTCCCTCTGGAGGTAGACTTGGATAAAAACGTCTTTAATGTTGGGGAAAAAATATCTTTCAATGCAACGACAATTAATAGAAGCGGTAAAGACGTCAACATGTCTTCCAACGGAGAAATGCCATGTGTATTTTTTCACCATATCAATGACATGACCACTCATGGGGAAACAACAGTAAGAGTCGACCAAATATTCAAAGCGAACGATAAAATATCAAGAGCTTTTGAGCATGAAGCTATTGAGACAGGCACATACCCCTTGATGTCCATTACTGCATTGGAGTTAATGAGGTTTGGATTCAAAACAAAATTGATAACATTATGATTGAAGTAAAATAGAGATCTTTGAGCTACCGCAGGTCAGTAACACAAAATTTGCGATAACTGTATGATTTGTTTTTATGTATTTCTGGATGATTCCAGTACTATATGTTTACCACAACTGTTACAAAACAATGCGCCAGAGACATTATTGACTTCACAATTTGGACAAGTAATTGAATTATCCGAAGGCGTAAATAGATTGTGATTTTTCCTGACTATTATCTTTAACTTTTTTGAAAGCTGCCTGTGTTTCATGCGCTGCAATAGTGAACACTTTTTCAATCTCAACACCGACTTGATATAACACGTCACTTAACTCATCGGAGGGATAGGATACTTTGGCTGCTTTTCCAGCAATAGTTTTAGTACCACATTTTGGACAAAAATTCGCCTCATCAGGGATTTGAGCGCCACAGTTTGAGCAATAAACCATAAATTTCACGATTGAATGGTAAGTGGATTGTAAATTTAAGGTTTTATAAAATAAAATAAAGCTTATGACGCAAGCGTCCATTGAAGTGCCCTGAAAAAGGTTTTTCATAGAATAAAAGAAGGTATGCTTAATCGACTAATTTCTTGCGCGCTTCTTCGATTAAACGCACCGTTTCATCACGCCATTCTTCAAATCCGCGGGGTGTCTCTGGATATGTATTGTAGTGGACGCCTAACCCTTTCATCATGCTAACAGTTGTATGTAGCTTGTTTAGGAAGCCAACTTTACGTATACCGCGGAAAACACGTTTGGCAGTTTCAGTTATGTTTAAGTGGAAATCATCACCCATGCCTGCTTTAAGTACATCATCTTCAGTCATCAATTTTTGATTCATACCATAGTTAAGATCTTCGTCGCTACAGCTCAATAGGAATATCTTGAAGATATCAAGCGTGCCTTGTTTCTTTCCATAGGTGTCGATGTATCTCTTATTGTAACCCCAGAGTGCCTCTCTTGTTGGTTCACCCTTACCCAATGCTTCCACGATTTGTTGACCTGCATAGTATCCAGATAGCATTGAGGGACCGATGCCGCCACCATGAATGGGGTTTACTAGTGAAGCTGCGTCGCCAATTATTACAACACCATTGGCCACCATGCTATCAAGTGGTCTTCGTACAGGATCAAACCATGCACCACCAGTCAATACCAAGGAATCCTCAAACATTGGTTTTTTTAGTGCTGTCTTGTAGAGTTGCTCTTTAGGGTTAGGGTAACCTGTTTTTCGCATGCAGGTACCAATTCCTACGTTCATACGTGCACCACCTTTGGGGAAAATCCACACGTAGCCGCCTGGTGAGGCTTGCTGGTTAAGGTATATCTCGCAGAAACGGGTATTTTCGGCTTCTTGTTTGAGTTGTCGGATTTCTCTATAGCATGCTTCGACGTCTTCGTTGTCAATTTCACTGTCGATGCCTAATTCGGCTGGAAGTTGCTTGCGGATCATGCCGAAGAAGCCTGTAGCGTCGACGACGACTTTGCTTCGTAACTCTGATATGTTACCAGTTTTCATATTTTTAGCTGTAATTCCAACCACAGCGCCTTTTTCGATGATTGGACTGCGGATATTCATATTATCTTCTAGATGTGTACCTGCGTCAGTGGCTTTTTTGAGTAACCACTGACCAAAGAGGCGCCTATTTAGAATGTGACCTACAAAGTCCTTGTCGGCAATGGTGAAAATCGTGTTTTCATCTGGTGAATAAATTTTTATACCGTCTATTTTGGCTTCTAATTCGCCGCCTGTGGGTTTCTCGAGACCTAAGGTTTTTAAGTGGTGGTCGCCGAGTGCATCTCCACAGATTTTCTCGCCAATTTCTTGTTTTGGTTTTTTCTCGATCAGGCAAACTTTAAGCCCTTTTTCGGTTAAAGTTTTTGCTGCTATACAGCCTGCTGTTCCTGCGCCTACAACAATAGTGTCATATTTTTCCATGAGTAATCTCTTCCTAGTGACTTTACTTATTACACTTTGTTGTGTAAGTAAACGCTTATAAATTGTGAAGTGAGTTTCTCCACACTGAGTGTAAACCACATGAGCGCACCCCTAACATTAAGTGCAGAGTTCCGAAAAATTGTAGAGACACGTATGGCACAGATACTCAGAGGCGTTGAAGAAACATTTAATGAAATAATTGAAAAACAAAACATTACCCCTGTACACTTAACAGCAGAATTAGAAAGCCTTCAAGATAACTTTAACTTTGTTTTTCAGAAATGGAGCCTTGAAATTCTCTACACAATAATGTTAAGGAAAACTATCGGTTTCGGTGAAATTAAGAAAATATTAGGTGTAAACTCACGTACCCTTTCTGACAAACTCAAAATGCTTCAAACACGTGGGTACATATTTAGAAACGTCAATGAAGGACCACCATTGCGGGTAGAGTACTCTTTATCTACTAAGGGACAGGATACGGTGTTACTTGCTTTGCCTCTGCTATATTATTCTAGTTCAACTGACGATAAGGTTTAAGCTGATTTACGCATTGCCTGAGGTAAACTAGTACTTTCCTTAACTGTCTCAAAAACCATACATGTCAAGGTTTTTTCTAAGCCTTTGATATTGCGTAATTTGTCTACGACGAATTTTCCAACGGTTTCCACATTCTCAGCACGTAACTTCACCAGTAGGTCCCAGTCACCCGTAATAATGTGGACTTCTTGGACTTCTGGAAATCGCGCTATTTCTTCAGCAACATCTCGTTGAGTAATTGGTGTGTTGTCTTTTGCACGGTAGGATACAGATGCAAGGATAAAAGCTACCGTTGATAAATGGAGTTTCTCTGGGGAGAGTATGGCGCGGTATTGTTTAATTATGCCGAGTTCTTCCATGCGCTTGATTTTTGCGAAAATGGTTGTTATTGGTGTATTGATTTTCTTCGCTATTTGGTTAGCTGTTAGTTTACTGTTTTCTTGTATGAGAGTTAGTATAGCGAGATCTTTTTCGTCTAATTTAACGCTCATATGTAAATATTACCGATTTAACCTATTAAAACATATAGTTTTAGTAAATTATCCATGTTTTTTTATAAAAAATTTATTACTCTCTTTGTAACAGTGTACCAATACACGTAGTGAACACGTTGACTATGCAAGAATTAATCCTACTCCCAAAACCGTTAGACCAACTTACTGACCCTGAAATTAAGCGTAAAGCCTGCATAGGCAAAATTATGACTTACACACTTAAAAGCCTCACAAATACCTATGTCACTAAAGGCTTTGAGTGGTTGCTCCCCGTTGCCTTAAGCCAAAGTACCGACCCCCTCTGGCCAGATCCAGGCGCATCAATTGAAAAACGAATTGAAGTAAACATCTACGACAAACTAGTTCGTACAACAGCTAGCATGATAGTTCATAAACTTGTAGGGTGTTCAACTGTTTATGAAAAACTATTTATTTTATCGCCTAACATCCGCATTGAAAAAGCTGAACGTGCAAAAACTGGCAAACACATTTACGAATTTACACAATTAGATTTTGAAATACGCAATGCAAACTCAAAAGATATTTTCAGGTTAGTCGAAGATACACTGTGCACCCTCATTAAGGGTTTAAAGGTTGAGTGTAAAGCGGAATTAGCTGCGTTGCACCGAAGTGACCTCAAGATTCCTAAGGCACCATTCAAAGTATTAGACCGCACAGATCTGGAAGCAAAACATGGCATCGAATGGGAAGCAAGAATTTGTAGAGAGATCACAGAACCAGTCTGGATAGTAAACATTCCACGTGAATTTTATGACTATGAAGACTTTGCCACGGGCAGATGGGATAACTACGATTTGTTCATGCCGCAGTATGGTGAAGTTCTTTCAGGCTCTCGACGAGAGTTCGAGTATGAAAAAATCTATGAAAAGATGGAACGAGAGCAAGTTAGAAAAGAGAATTACTCCATCATACTCAAGATGGCAAAAGAAGGTAGATTAAAACCTACTGCAGGTGCAGGCATGGGAATGGAACGTATAGTTGGCTACATTACTGGAGTAGAACATATAGGTGAGTGTCAACCCTTCCCGAGGGTACCTGGAAACGTACATGAACTTTAATGAACTGACGTGATAGAATGAATCCATACCTTGAAGCATTACAACAAAAATTAAGCCCAGCTGATTTCAAAAAATTAAGCGCAATAGATAATCCTGTTGTTCATGAATTCATCGCAAAGGAAAGCGACCTCTGTCACCCGGAAAAAATCTTCATATGCAGTGACTCCACAGAAGATATCGCTCATGTGAGGAAGATGGCGGTAACTTCTGGTGAAGAATTAGCAACTCTGAGCATGGATGGTCACACTGTTCATTTTGATGGTGAACAGGACCAAGGCAGGGATCGCGTAAACACAAAATATCTCATTCCAAAAGGGGTGACTTTTAGTAAAGCACTCAACCAAATAGATCGACAAGAAGGTTTAGCTGAAGTCAGGGGTTTAATGCGTGAAATCATGAATGGCAAAACAATGATTGTCCGCTTTATTGCCCTTGGACCCACCAACAGTGCTTTTACTCTTTTGGGTATCCAATGTACCGATTCCTGGTATGTTGCCCATACTGAAGATCTGCTTTATCGTCCTGGATATGAGCAATTCGTTAAGGCCGGTCCAAAAAGCGATTTTTTACGTGTCATTCACTCAGCAGGAAAACTAAACAGTGACATGGTTAGTGTCGATTATAAGAATAAACGCATCTACATCGACCACATGGACAATACAATATATAGCGTCAATACCCAATACGCTGGTAATTCTGTTGGCTTTAAAAAACTTGCGTTCCGTTTAGCAATCCGTAAAGCCAGTAGTGAAGGCTGGCTAGCAGAACATATGTTACTCATGGGTATTTTTGGTCCAGATGGAAAACGAAAAAGCTACTTTGCAGGTGCTTTTCCAAGTGCGTGTGGTAAAACTTCAACTGCTATGTTACCAGGCGAAACCATTCTCGGTGACGACATTGCATACATCCGAGACGTAAATTCTACTGCACGTGCAGTTAATGTTGAATCAGGTATATTTGGCATTATTCAGGATGTTAAAGCTAAAGATGATGCCCTGATATGGAAAGTCATAACTAGCCCTGGTGAAATTATTTTCTCAAATGTCCTAATAAAAGACGGTAGACCCTACTGGCTTGGAATGGGCGAAGAACTTCCTAAGGACGGTCAAAACTATACTGGTATATGGTATGAAGGTAAAAAAGACGAAGCAGGCAACGAGATACCCGCAGCAAACAAGAATGCACGCTATGCAGTGTCGCTAAAAGTATTAGAAAACGTTGACCCTGAACTCAACAATCCTGCCGGTGTAGAACTCGCCGGTATTATGTATGGTGGAAGAGACGCTAAAGCTTACGTGCCAGTTCAACAAAGCTTCAGTTGGGAACACGGTATAATTGCTTATGGCGCATCTTTAGAGACCGAAACAACATTTGCTACTATCGGAAAAGAAGGTATGCCAGAGATTAACATGATGAGCATCCAAGACTTCATTTCTATCCCCATGGGTAAAAACGTTAAAAACAACCTACAGTTCGGTCGTAAACTAAAGAAACAGCCAACAATTTTTGGGGTAAACTATTTCCTGCGTGAAGTCGGAAACGGTAAGTACCTCAATACTCCTCAGGATAAACATGTCTGGGTTAAGTGGATGGAACTACGCGTTCATAACGAAGCAGGTGCAATTAAGACCCCTACCGGCTACATACCTATTTACGAAGACCTAAAGAAACTGTTTAAGCGTGTACTAAAACGTGATTACAGTAAAGAAGACTATATCAAACAATTCACTATACGAGTACCCGAGAACCTTGCTAAGATCGAACGTGTTTCACGTTTCTACCAAGAAAATGTCACTGACACACCATTGGAAATGTTTGGTATGCTCTATATGCAACGCCAACGTTTAATTGATGCACAAGCTAAATATGGCGACTACATATCTCCCGAATGCTTTGAAAAGGAAGTAAACTCATAAAATGGTAGACACAATCCTTTTTCCACTTTTAATATCTTAAAATATTTAAGCAATGACAGTACACTGAGCAGTAATTCACAATTGTTAATTAGATAAAACGGCCAAAAGAAATACTAAAGCAGAAGGAAGTAAAATGGTGCCTAAAATGAAGAAGCCTGAAAAGAAATGCGAACACACAATTAAAGCAATGTGCATCGAAAGTGATGGGTCATTCAATTGTCCTCAATGCGGTATGTCAATTTCTCCTGATGACGTAAATGATGATAACTATCAAATCATGGATACAAAAGTAGTGAATGATGAATTGGCTGAGTTAGTCATTGCATGCGGCAAATGCGGTTGTATCATTAAGTTGACTGGGTTTCAACAGGGCTTTGATGCATAACGAGGTTTCTTTATAATTCATAGTTATAACAAATAATGCTCTATCCAGGTCTACTCCAATATGTATCAAAAAATTTTACTGTTTTTTCCATAATTGTTGGTGCTATATAGGTTCAGTTTACAGTAGTGGTTGCATTATTATGTTGAGGGATGGGTGTAAGTTTTTTTGGTGTCTATAACAGTTGTATGGAGGAAAAAAGAGAGTTATA
>JAAZFA010000221.1 GCA_012511995.1 Thermoproteota archaeon
CAACTGCCGTCTTTATTTCTTCTAAGCTTCCTGTTGTTTGGAACAGAAGATTCTTGCATGAAATTCTTGTAACCTGCGTTTTGTATTCGCTGTTGTTCCTTAAAGCTTATGTCGGGTGGTTGTTCCCTGCAACAGGTTCCACAGTTCCTACAGAGGAAGCCTACTGAATCAAGGAAGATGACATTTTCATACTGCATACTAACCAGTATCTACATACAGTTAAATCAAGATGTTTCTCTATCCGACCAATATTGTAGGTTTGGGCTTTGAAATGTCGCGAACTCGGATTAGACTAGTTTGTCATCAATCCGTAGTTGGTTTTTTCCTGTGTATTCGTTAAGGTAGCTGCCTTCTTTGCTGGTCGTTCTCCAACTTTTGATGCTTACTAAATTGATAGTTTAATTTTAAAAACTCCGAAATGGGAATCACAAAAAGAGGGTGGAAACTAACTTATTATTTCAACTGCTGTTCCTATTGCTTGACCGGGAACGCCATGTTTGAATCTTACTTTAACCATTCCATTTTTGCCATGCAGCCCCGTGATTCTCCCTAGAAACGATGTTGTTTCGTTTTTCCACTTAACCTTTTTTCCTATCAGTTTACCCGCTAACCCAGCAGAGTCAAAGCCTTCAAATTCGATTAGGCATACTTTGGAAGCCTGCGACTTAGGACCGGTCCGATAATTTGTTATTTTTCCATAAACTTTCTGAGCCAAAATTATCCACCCATATAAACGACTTCTTAAAGAACCTGCTATCTCTTAAAGGTACTTCTTACATATTCTTCGTTTGAAACAAATTCATGTCAAGTTCACCATTTCGGAGTCTGAGGTCTCAGGCAGGGTCCATGTGAAGACTGATGATGGACAAGAAATCGATTTTAGTCCAGGCGCTGTAGTTGATATTCCACCCGGACATGACGGATGAAACCGAACCTGTAGTCTTTTACGCCCTATATACAAAACCAGAAAGTAAGCACCTACCCAACCAACACAACGCTTGCCATATTATGTCATAAGATAGGTATTGCTTCTCTAGAATAAGTTAAGTCTAACATCCTGTAACTTCACTGGGTAGAACAGCAATAGTTGGAAAAATTGGTTTGTTGTTGTTTTTTTGAACTTTACCTAAGAGTAGACGAAGAAATGGCTGATGCACAAGTCTCTTTTTTCTATACAAAAGACAACAGTCCAAGAAAAAAAAGAAGAAAAATGGGCAGTTTTGGGGAAAAATCGTTTTTTCTTCTTCTCTGATCCTTGGTCAACATCAGATATAGTTGGTACACCTTTTGGGAACCGTAATTCAGCGTTTGCTTGCTTTGTTCCTGGTAAAACGTCGATAACAGTACCTTGGATAATCATGGTGTCTTCTGCGGTAACAGCAGTAACACTAGTGAGGGGCGCCTCCACTGTTGTTGAACTTGTACCTTTGCCTATAGCATACACTTGTTGGTCATAGGTATTGTAGAGCGCTATTACACTGTCACCTAATACTGGGTCACCGTCCCAGTCAGTCTTACGTAGTAAACCATTTACTCTCCAGATTTCTTCGCCTGTTGTAGCATTTAAGCAGACTGCTGGTGTACCATGAGGTAAGGGTTAGTTGGCTGAATGTTCGTTGTGAGTAAAGTAGAGTTTGCCGTCGCTGGTGAAGTTCAGCGTTTCTGGCCAGTTGCTGCTCTATAGAACTTTTGCTTGATAGGGATCTGCAAAAGTATATGTCCATATATTTTTGCCTGTGTTGATGTCATATGCATAAACTATTCCAGAATAACCGGTTGAATAGAGTATGTTGTTGTAGACGCGTTTACCTGCATTGTAGATGTTTAAGTATTGTTCTGGTTCAGATGTCCATTTGTGTGCACACCTGTTTTAAGGTGGAATGCGTATGATCTTCGTTCTTCTTTTGACCATGCTACGCTTATATTTGCAGAGAGGTCTGTTAGTGCCCAAGTTACGGTTTGGCTGCTCCAGAATAGGGAAACTTTCCAGCTGGTCTTGTAGATTTTTATGTGTTGTATTCGATAGGATTGTTTTGTGTAGGCGCCTCTGGGGAAAACTGTGAGTAG
>JAAZFA010000222.1 GCA_012511995.1 Thermoproteota archaeon
CCCCGAGCAGGTGATCTAGAAATTTTACTTTCATGCTCAGGTGAGACACGTCCAGTAATTTTGTGGGCTGATGTGTTGAAAAAATTTGCAGGTACAGTATTTGCCATCACAAGTAATAAGGATTCAGCGCTTGCTAAGAAGGCTGACCTCAAAATTATTCTACCTGAAGAAGCAAAACCCAGTTTCCCAAGACGGTTTTACACACGCGCAGCCTATGTCCTTAGTCCTTTACCAGTCAAACTTGCGGAACGCCTAGGCGAACGTGGACTCAACCTACCAGAATACATAATCAGTTGGTACCACAGCGCAACCCAGTAAGAGGCTTAAATGCAACCCTAGTAACCAATCAAGCGACGCAGCATGAACCTACTGCAATCAAACTTTAGGATTCATGCAATGCACAACAGAATGGCTGCCCATCAGTAGTACTAGACACATAACGCATTATTAGCAGCTGATATTGGCATGACTGAAGCCGTTGCCTCTCTTGTTGTTATGGTTGCAATAATCTTCTTGGCGCTTAAAATTTTACAAAAACTTTGGCTAACAAGTTTTGGCTGTCTAGTATCTACTGCTTCACAATTGGGGCTGTCTTGATTTTGTTAGAATTCTCAAGTTAACCAGAAAGGTTTACCCCTAACAAACCCTGTGAGAAAAACCGCAAACTCTGAATTCTCAGTATAGAGCTTAAGTATTTCAGCATTAACAAAAACTTTTAGGTCAAGCTCTATTGCTTTTGTAACAAGCTCAGCGACGCCTGCGTTTTTTCCGCCGTCCGCAAGCTTTTCCCTGAAGAGCGCTTTGGCATCTATGCTTTTTCGAGGCAACTCTACGGTCCAACGACCCGAATCAATGTAGGGTCCAGCGAACACCCGCTCATCGCTTACATATTTATCTAAGAACTTTTTGGATTCGGTCTCACGTTCAAGCTGAGGACCAAAATGTTTTTTGATATTTGGCAGGATGGCTTGCTCTAACTCGTAAACTAGAACACTTAGTGCTTTTTCGTCACTCCACACAGTGTCTCGGAGAACTTTATAGTCATAGCATTCAAGGAGTGTACGCAGCGAACGTTTTGTTCGATAGAGTTGTCCCCAAAGAACATCTGGGACTGTAGCTATTTCACCGATGACTAGGAAAAGAAAAGAAGAGCCACATCTACCAAGGTGGCACTCAAGCTGAGTGGGCGCAAGCGCGTGAATTCGAGGTGGATAAAAGAATTCTTCTTTTGGCAAGTTTTGAAATGCTCGTGCTGCGACGATAAATTCGTAGAGTTTCTGAGTCTGCACAGCTGATGCAACATTTCGCCCTCTGTCGACTGGATCAATTATGACAAGAGGTTCAGGAAAAAGCAAACCTATGTCTTTTTCGCGTTCAGCATAAAAACCTTCTATATCAATTACAACACGTTTGTTATAGGCTGCAAAGGAGTCTATGACTTTTGCGAACGAACCATAATTCATTACAAGCAATTCACACAAATATCCACTAAAGCCACCTACTTTAATTTCTGCACCATACACACCGATGCCCTGTAAGAACTTTTTTAGTAAACGAATTTCATTCTGCAAATCTTTTTTTAAATTCTTCCGAATATAATCTGTGTGGTAGGGGGTTCGATCGGTGGCGCTTTTCCATTCACCGGGTGCAGCATCGTAACAAGGAACGACATCTACACTGTAATTACCGACAACGATCTCAAGGTAAGGATGCTCTGCGAATCGCTCGACTTGTTCCATGTCGCCAGCAGCTTTTTTTGCGATCCTTAAACCAATTTCACCAAGGTTTTTGCGTGGTATAGAAATGGGTAACCGTATGAAGATGTCAATATCAGGATTTTCTCTTAACCAAGTATCTTTTGCGACCGACCCTTCAACACGAACTTTAGCGGGTATGCCTTCGCTTTTGCAGGCTTCTTCGATTCTCTGCTGTAATTTTTGGCTTAACTCATTAACCTCTCTGATTTCATCTGGTTTAGGCGTGATCTTTTCAAGGATTTGAGAGGCTAACGCGTTTAACGCCATCTTAGGTGGCCTTTATGGGCAGTATTCTTTGAGCGTTGTATAAATGGGGCCTTTGGATGAGAGTTGGCTTCTTTTTAATTTTAGACAATCAGCCCGAATGTTGCCGAAGTCATAGAATTCTTGACGCTGCACTAAATCTACAAGACGTTGCTTGTTAGCACCGCTTCGTACTCGTGCAATAGTTAAATGTGGCGTTAAACTTTCAGGTTCAGGTTTAAATCCTATGTCATGGAGTTGAGGTTCGAGTTGCTCAAATATGCTTTTGAGTTGATCTGAACCGTCAGTTATACCAGCCCAAACAACTCGGGGGTAGTTAACTGTGGGAAAAACCCCTAAACCAGTAAATTGGACGTTAAATGGAGTAAATTTGATGTTATTCATGGCGGCATAAACTTTCTCAACCATATCCGGCGCTATGTCGCCAAGGAATCTTATTGTTATATGGATATTTTTTGGTTCGACGAGTTTAACGTCGGCGTTTGTTTGCATAATCATTTTTTGTGCTGCTGCAATCCTGTTCACAACACTGTCGTTTGCTAAGTCAAAAGCTATGAAGCTTCTTATTTTTTCGGACATACCTCATCTTCACGTTTTCTAAAACATTAACGCTACATAAATGCTTTTATAAGAACAAGAGCTGTTGCTTGTTGTGGCTTTAAGTTTTGTTGAATTTTGGAAAGGTGTTATTTGAGTTAATGGGGTCGGCAAACGTTTGTTGTATAATTAGGTTTTGCCGCTTCTGTTCTTCGTATGTTGGTGTATTTTTCGAGATTGTTACGTAGGTAAGGTGGTCATACTTTGGGTTGCAGGTTTCGCTCTCTAAATCTGTTAGCTACAATTTGCTGATTATTTTTTAACAGCATTTGTGTTATGTGCTTTAATGTGTCAATGGTTAGTTGTTGTTCCTTTTATCAAATTCTTATTGTAATGAAGTTCTATTTTCAAGGTTATTGGATGATCTCTTAAAAAACTACTTTACCCTTACTTATGTAAGTAATTAGTTTCTTTTTTAGCTATATGTATTAATTTATAATTATAATTAACATTTCATGGTTAACTTTATATAAAATGTCACAAACCATAATCATGAGATTCGGAGTGAAATTTTGTCGTCACCTGAGCTAAAATTCGCTGGAAAAGATGCCTTAAAACTACTGAAGGGATTAGCATCAATCACTAGCTTCAGAATACTTCAATTACTTTCCAAAGAAAACCTTGATATATCCTCTATTGCCCGGCGCTTAAAACTAAGTGAAGCCCATATAAGCGGAGAAATAAACAAATTACAAGAACTGCATCTTGTCAAAATCAGTTATGCACCTGGAAAACGAGGCATTAGAAAAATTTGTAGTTTAGCTACAAACAAAATATTGATTGAAATAGCACAGTAACCTCAATACCAGCACAGAATTATCAAACCATTTTTTCTAACAGAGCGTTTGTGAATATTATCTATAACTGAATTTTCAGTAATAGAACAATGAGCGTTTACATGAGATTTATTACTTACTTACTTTTTTGTTAGGAAACTTTCAGAGATAGAATTCCTGTTATGACTTAATGTTTTGGTCGAGAGTCATATACATTGTCAGATGCATTATATGTTTTAGTGAATGCCAAGTTTTCTCCATTGTAGACTTGATAAGACGCATTGTTCTATATTCAAAGTATACAATATTATAACAGTGTATTTACATTGTTTTTATA
>JAAZFA010000223.1 GCA_012511995.1 Thermoproteota archaeon
AAGATTATTAGAGGTAGAATTGTACTCAAAAAGCTTTCATGGTTCTTCCACCGCCGACTCCCCGGCGGTGAGCGTTTTCTATGAAAAAACTTTTTCATGGCACTTCAATGGACACTTGCGTCATAAGTTTTATTTTGATGTTTTCTATTTGGAAGTTTTTTATTACTATCTTAAATTTTGGATAATTTAAATTATGATCTTTTTTTGAGGTTCGTGTTCTTGATTGAGCAAAAACTGTCCTAAGCGGCGGAATAGCTATTTGCTACAAGTCGTCTATAGATTGTAGCGGAACGGCAGTGAGCACAAGGCGCTTGCCAGATGTGGTAATACTGACGGTAAGGTAGCAGTAGACATAACTTGTTCCACGTTCAGCTTGGTGCCTACTATGCCTTCTTTGTAGTGTTTCCCGTAGAAGCGTACACCATACCAGACAAGTGCGATAACAAAGTTGGTTAAGGCTAAACTTTTTTTTGGCGAGTTGTGTTACGTATTTTGTGACCAGTACTTTAGCGGTTTCTAAGGGGCGTTTAGGTTTTGGGTTTTAAGGTAATCTATCAGGTTTTCTGATGTTGGTGTCCTTTTTGTTTTTTGTTTTCGGAGAGCATTGGTAAGTCCTTCAGCATGCAGTTCATCAGGGCTATTTTGAGCACGGGGCTTATGAGGTCAGTTTTTGAACCACGCAAACTGTTTCATCCGAAAAGTGTCAGTTGGAAAGACGAGTTCTTGAACAAAGCTCTTGAGAGCGTCAAGAAGATATTATTCAAACCTTTTCTGGAGAAAGATCCGGACGAATATAGTCATAAAATTTTGTAACTCCTATTAAAGGAATGAATTTATACTTTAAAAGGATAAAAATAAATGCGTGGCGATTATGAAGTTTTTAATCATTCAAAAAGTAAGGCGTAATGTAGCCTTGGAGCGATGGGCAAAAATGTTGCCATTACAATTCAAATACTTTGAGAGTTTAGAAAAAGAGAAAATAATAGACGTGTACTACCACCTTATAGGCCAACAGGGCAGCATGCTCATTATTAATGCGGAGTCCGATGAAAAACTTAGTCGAATCATAGGAAAAGACCCGATGTTTTTTGAATGTGAAAGAGAAATTTATCCTCTAACAACTCGTCAAACACATGAGAACCAAATCCGTGAATTAATAGGCTCAGCCATAGACTTAGGAATGTAAATATGTATAACTCTGATTACCAAGCATTCAATTTAGATGAAAACACACGACGCAGTTGGTATTCTCCAGAAGCGCTATTAATAGAGTTAAAAGAAGGTATGACGTTTGTGGATGTGGGTTGTGGCGATGGTTTCTTTAGCTTGTTGGCGGCCAAGAAAGTTGGTCCAAACGGTAGAGTTTATGCTGTAGACATCGATGCAGCCAGAATTGAAATACTTCAAAAAAAAGCTAATGCTGTTGGTTTGAAAAATATAGTTGTTGCAATTGGTAGGGCAGAAGACACAGTGTTTTGTGAAGAATGCGCAGACATTGTATTTTATAGCATGGTTCTGCATGATTTTGAGGATCCAGTGCAGGTATTGAGGAATGCTAAGCTGATGCTTCATCAGAATGGTCGGGTTATTAATTTAGATTGGAAAAAAACTAAAACGGATTTTGGTCCTCCAATTGACATCAGATTCAGTGAGCAACAGGTGATTGATATGCTTCAAAGTGTTGGTTTTTGTACTGAGGCAAGCGAAGCTGGATCCTACCATTACATAATTCAGGGTATACCTAAACATACGCTTTAGGTAGTTGCAATAGCATACAGTTTGATTAAGTCAGTTTTAAACCATTCAGGTTGATCTTTGTAGGCGGAATGCGATGCGTTATTGTAGACAAGCATTTTTGCGCTTGGTAATTTGTCGACTAAAGTGCGCATTGTTTCGCTTGATATAATAGTGTCATTGGTCCCCCATATGATTCGGACTGGAAAATGAAAGTTTTTGAAGGACCAAACCAAGGTCATATTTTCAAACGCATAAGCAGGTGCGGCTAGTAATAGACCCTTAACTGGGTTTTTTGCAGCATAGTTAAGTGCTATGTAACCACCTATACTAGCACCAACAATAAGTGGAGGTTGATTTGGAAAGACATTTTGTAAAGCTTCTGCGATAAATACGGTGTTGGCTTTAGGGTCACGTGTTTTGGGGTGACATTGGCTTATTTCACCATAGGGCATGTCTATTGCTAAGAAAGGGATTTTCTTTTCAAGAAGCAAATCCAACACGCCTAAGCGTTGCCAAATTTCTATATCGTATGAGAGCCCGTGTAGAAAAACAATCGGTGTTCCCTGCGTTTGGTTGTATAAAGCTTGGCATTCGTAACCTTCAACGCTAATTGTCGTCTCCAAGGTAAATCACAATCGAAGCTATAATACGCAACGCCTTATACATAATGTGGAAGCATAAAAATTATAACAATAAACACGTTCAAGTAATGTAATAGTGAATTTTTTTTGAAAATAAAAGTTAACAATAGTTGCTTTGACTTCATGTTTGCCAGTCAGCTATGTAATAGCGTTTTACACTACCAGAGTTTCTGAGCAGAGTCCGAGTTTAAGGGTGATAGAAATACTGCGATTATACATACACTAATCCGAAGATTTGAATTCTTCAAATTGGTAAAAAAAATAATAAAAATGTACACTTGCAGACCTTCTACTTATCAACGACTGCATATAGGTAACTACTACACTTTTCTTTTTGAAGACATTCTACAGCGTTACTTAGAATATCTTGGATACACAGTAATTCGACTTACTTTCACTGATATCGAAGACAAAGCTATCATGCAAGCTAAAAAAGAAGGTTGACAATTGAAGAAGTAATGCAAAAGAATGAATCAATTTTTTCAGGGATTTCGAATTACTCAGAACCAAAAACCGGACTATCAGATTAGAGCATCACAAGCCCCGTTGGTCAAGCGATAAAACTAATCTCAGTACTAATTGACAACAGCTATGTTTTTGGTATACACATCAGGGTAAAAAGAATGGCTACTTCGATTTTCAAAAATTTGAGGGATTTGGTTAGCCCAAGCGGCGCCGTAGATATCGCAATAATACATATCCCGGTATGCCTTGGAATATAGATGATTTCATAATATGACATGGCTGTGGACCCGAACAGGTATGCATAAAACCTCAATTGGAAGTGGAAGGCTTGCATGGAATATTCAGGACGCTACCATTGTTACCAAACATTTGGGTTTTACTATTGATATAGCCTGTAGCGGTATAGATAATTTGGTTAGGCACCATGATCATAATACTGCTGTCGTTGAGTCGATTTCTGGTAGTCAGTTCTCGAGGTATTGGCTGCATAGTGGGCACTTATTTGTGAACGGCAAGAAAATGTCTAAGAGCCTCGGCAATGTTTACTATACTAGCGACGTTTTAGCTGAGGGTTTTTTAGGCACTCAATTACGATTCTTTTTGATCTATGGTGATTATCGTAGAGAATTAGATTTTACTTTTGAAAACCTTACTGATAGCAGTCGTAGATTAGATGATTTGCACGCAATAGTTGCTGATTTGCAGAAGAAAACTAAACAGCCACTTGATAGAAACTCAGACGAGCCCTATGTGTGTAGAGTAAAAGAGGAAACAAGTCTACATGAACGACGACTTAGACATTAAAAGTGTATTCGATGAGCTCTATAGAATAGTTACTGACATATATCGGCGCTATAAATTCTTAACAAGTAAAAGAATTAAAAAGTTTTTTAATTGAATTAAAAAAGGTTGATTTCGTGTTGCAATGCTTATTCTAAGTCGCCGACATACTTAATTCGATCAAAATTTTCTTCTCTGTGAGGTGCCATATCCAATTCGTCGGTTAAGTCTTTGCCGGCGTTATGCATACCCATATGTTCGCCTTCCATCCAGAAGCTACTCTCAGTCACGTCATAAACTTTACCTTGAAAAGCAAACCATGCTGGTTTTCCGTTTTTTCCGTCATTAGATTCTAGCTCTTGGCGTGTGATCTTTTTTTGTACCATAAAATTGTCCTCTTTAACTTTAATTTGTTTGGATGGTACCAATAAAGGTTTAGGCATCTTGTATTTTTAGTTAGGAGGGAAATGTTGTGGTTTGATAAGCTGCGCCTATGTTTATGCTGCCTGTGGTTACTCTGTTATGGAAATCTATGTTGAAGATCGCAGGATAATTGTTTGAGTGCAGTAGTGTATCGTTACCTGAGAAATTTTTAAGGTTAGTTTCTATGTTGCCAAACGAAGGCTTATCAGATATAATTTTCGCTGATACGCTGCCGTCGATTATTAACTCTAAATTTACTGAACCGGTGGTTGCATCTGCGTTAACATTGAGATTACTGTCTAGAGTCTTTGTTTGGGTTATATCCATGTTTATTGAGCCAGTTGTGGATTTTAAGTTGATAGTACGATTTCCACTGATAGTGTTTTCATACATGCGAAAGTTGACTGCACCAGTGGTGGTTTGAAGTGATATATCACCTATGAGGGTTATATTTCCTTGCAAGTTGGCTTCGACTTCACCTGTGGTAGCTTTAAGTTTTAGATTTTGTATTGTTGCAGGTTTATCAGCGGAGAAACTGACTCGCCCTGTAATGGAGGAAACGTTTAGGTTAAGTTCTAAATCTGGGTTAACGTAAATTTGAACAGCTACATTAGCACGAGTATTATAGGAGTTTTTTACTTCTACTCGACTGTTCACAGTTAAGGTATCACCTATTGTTTGGTTGTCGAATGTTGTTATGAACGGATCGTTGATGTTTCCTAAAAGGCCTCTTGACCCATTTACTTGTACATTAATGAGCAAATTGTTTGCAATACCAGCTTTAAGAGTTATGATACTTACCGCTCCGATATTAGTGTCGAAGTTGAGGTTAAGCGTTCTCACATTGGGCGAATTGTCAACCAATGTTACATTAGAATCCCATGGCTCAAGGGGTGCAGCTACAAAAGTTACAACTATTGCTGCAGTTAACAAGATGACTACTAACCCAATAACAACTACAATAAGCGGATCTTTATGTATAGGTCGTAACGGGGCAGAGGTTTTTGAGCTTTGATATTGTGGCTTTGTCGATAAAGAATAGATAACTACGTGTGTTCCGCATTTATGACAGAAACGTGCGTTCTCTTCCAGTTGTGTTCCACATCTTTGACAATATGGCAAAACGCTTCCTTCCTTTAAATGAAGGGTAAGCGGTAATTAAATTTAAGCATTACCGAAAAAAGAGAAATATTTGGGCTTATTGAAGCTATGCTTCGGTACTTCTACACCTGTTTCTCTTGAGGGTAGGTACTTAAATTTCAGTTTTTCACTGAGATAGAAAACACTTTTTTTACCTGGAGGATATGTTGGATGGAACGGAATAAGGAACTAATTTTTATAATAAAACTAACCCATATATATTAGAGAATATTTTGAGGAAGAAATATGGCTTATTTTGCTGATCGAGTTGATGCTGGTAAGCGCCTTGCCGAGGCGTTAGCAGATTTTCATGGTAAAAACGCAGTAGTTTTAGCGATTCCCCGCGGAGGCGTAGTTGTTGGCTTTGAAATTGCAACGGCGCTCGGTCTCCCGTTGGATGTTATTGTCCCACGTAAACTGGGCGCTCCAGGTAACCCTGAATTAGCCATTGGAGCAATAGCTGAAGATGGATCCACAATACTCGACGACAATCTAATCACCTATCTAGGCGTCTATAACGAATACATAAAAGAAGAAAGCGAACGGCAACTAGCAGAAATTACAAGACGTATACAAGTATACCGAGAAGGAGCACCTTCTATCGACATTAAAGGAAAAGAAGTCATAGTAGTTGACGACGGTATTGCAACTGGTTCCACAATGAAAGCAACGTTGGTATCCGTAAAAACCCGAGGGGCTAAAAATGCCACTATCGCAGTACCAGTTGGACCACCCCAAACAATACAAGAGCTCAAGCGGCAGACCAATCGTGTCGTATGCCTCTACATGCCAGAATCTTTCCAAGCTGTCGGCCAATTTTACGAAGATTTCAATCAGACAAGTGACCAAGAGGTCATCAAGCTACTAAGGTTGTGTAAAGAGGGTTTAGGGACCAACTCAGAGGGGAGACTTTAGCAATTTGAGCAGTATCCAATCAGCACTAAAAATTCCAGTGGAGAATGTCGAAGTTAAAGGTAACATGTTTCTACCCCAAGATACAAAGTCCCTAGTAATTTTCGCACATGGTAGTGGTAGCAGTCGTTTTAGCCCACGTAATCAATACGTTGCCAAAGAATTCAACAAAGCAGGTATGGGAACATTGCTTTTTGACTTACTGACGCCTGGAGAAGAAGAGGAAGATACGTTAACCGGGCAGTATCGATTTGACATTAATTTACTTTCGAAACGACTTGTCGGTGTCACTAAGTGGCTTCTTAACGATCCAACGACTTCAAAATTGAAGATAGGTTTTTTTGGCGCAAGTACAGGTGCAGCAGCTGCTTTGATTGCTTCAACTAAGTTGCCTGAAGAAATATCGGCTGTAGTGTCACGTGGTGGAAGACCTGACTTGGCAGAACCGTTCCTTTCGCAAGTTCGAGCGCCTACATTACTTCTTGTAGGTGGTTGGGATGAAGAGGTTATCTCACTAAACGAGCAGGCACAAAATCGAATGAAAAACGAAAACAAACTGGTGATTATTCAAGAAGCAACACATCTTTTTGAGGAACCTGGAAAGTTAGAGGAAGTCGCCAAATTAGCAACAGCTTGGTTTAGAAAATACTTGCAGTAGTTATTCGGCTCTAGGATGCTCAATCATTTTGTAGACAGCATAACTCTCCGCCATCTCAGCAGTATAGAGGATGCTAAACGCTAAAACACTTTGTAATGGTATGTTCATGTAAACTTTTTGGTTTGATGACTTCATAGCATCCTTATCGGGGGTTAGAAAAATTGTTAGAACATCGCCTATTGACAGTTCGTCGCCAACTTTATGTCCATCCTCTGATTCTTCATCAAGCGGTACAGCTGTTTTCCATGAAGACTCTCCAAAGTCTACTATGATGTAGGGATGACCCATCTGTATTAGGGATGATGTAGCAATAGAAGGCATACATTTTTCACATTGACCAACTACCTTGTTAAATTCTGTTTGGCTTAGCGGAATAACAAGGATTTTATGATTGACGCTTTCTTTATCTATAACTGTAAAAAACTGCATAAAACCACAAAATATAAACTATCATTGATAACTTTAACTTTTTCGGCAGAATAAATATTATGTTCTATGAAAGGAAGATGCGCTAACTCTGCATTACAAGATAACACGAAATAGTTTTTTGCTTTAATCTATCAAAAAAGTTGACAATAAAAATAGCGCAGGGTTAACCAGTTACCTACACTTAAGCGCTTCAACCAAAATAATCTACAACATGTTTATCGACAGTGAAAATAATAGCAAGCAGAAGGTAAAGAAATATGGATATCAAACCAAAGACGGACCAAAAGTCAAAACGATAAGAAGTCCTCAAAAAGAAAGACATCAAGCGCATAGATAAACCTATGATGATGCTAGGAAAAATAAAGGACGTTTCTATAGTCTAATGTTAACTGAAGTTCCAAAATACCCAAATGGCATCTTAACACGTTCACCATATATTCGTTTCAGTAGATTAATGTATTCTTTGCGCTCAGCCATACGGTATTTGTAAGTACCCATGGCAGATTTGATTTCAACTTCAAATTCTCGTGAACTATTGTCATTTTGTCCTTTTAAACGAATTTTTACTTCACTAATTATTTCATTACTTACGGCAAAATTTTCAGCAGTTTCTGTTAAAATAGCTTGAGGCGACATAGTTAGGTATCTGTCTGCATAACCGAAAGTACCTTTTAGTTGCTCCTTCCACTGTCCAAAAAAGCCTTTACCTTCAGCTTTAGCTTGTTCTCGAGCTTGTAACACTGCTTGATTCATCATTTCAGCTGTAAGTCGGGCAAAAATCATGCGCTGAGAAGTTATTACGCCGACGAAACTATCGTATCTACCCATTGATTTCAAATGTCGAAGTTGAATAACACCTATGGTTGTTTCGTTGCTTTCTAAGTGAGATGTTTGCGGGGGTATAGGGTGCATTGGAGCTACTGGTTGCTGTATAACTGATATTGGCTGTGGCGTCTGTTGCTGAGGTTGCTGGGATAGTATCGGATAAGAAGCTGATGGAACATATGATGGGTTGGGCGGTGAATAATAACTAGGCTTTCCTTGTTTTGCCGGAGTTGATTTCTGAGCTGCTTGTTCAGTTGTGGGTGATTGATTTTGTGTTTGTGCACTGCCGCAGTTATTACAGAATTTTGCGTTAACATTGACTTGTGTTCCACAGTTTTCACAGTAGGGCATAATAATCTAATTCTATTAATCTAAATGCATTAATAAATCTAGGGCTGAGTAGATAAATTAACAATCAATTTATTTTTCTTATTGTTTGTCGATAAAACACATGTTTTTATGCTTACTAAGACCTAAGCTGGGAATTGACTCTTAATTGCATCCACAACTCCTCTTAACCGCCTTTCTCTGTCTTGCTGTGTACTGGTATTTATTGGCTCAAGAAGGTGACGCTCTACATCGTTTAAACAGCAGATGTCAAAAATGCAGGCTTTCCAAAGGTTATCTATTGCAGCCTTACATTTTAATAATTCAGAATCATGCGGCGTGTTTGATGTATTGAAGACCATATCTTTCTTGGCTTTGAGTAAAACCACTAGAACACCGATGCCGGGCGCGATTTCTTGGAAGTGATATGCTAAGCCGATACGAAAAACACTATCAACACAGTCGACAATGCTTGCTGGAGGCATATCTCACCAGGTTTGATGAATTATGACAATACCGTCTGTGGTGGTCAAGTCTTCGCAATACTGCCGAACTTGAGGATCTGTTGTTTACACTTCTATCTGCTCTAGATGAGGTTAAATTTTTCGACATAGAGATCATGGAAAACTACGTTATGTCCAATGGCTCTAAGTGGTTCGATAACTGTTGGGGTTATAGCATGATTAAACTACGCGGGTTAGGATGACCTATGATTACTAGAACATTCATGAAGAATCAACTAATAAACTTGGGTTTCAAGATTATAATTATTTACGCTAATTCAAGATGACTAGAAGATTACAGTTACTGAATAAGTTAGTTAAAACCACCTTATTATAGCGGTAGTTTGATAATGAATTTTGTTCCCCTACCCAATTGGCTATCAAAACAGACACTACCACCCTGGACCTCAATAAGCCGTTTAACCACCGACAAACCTAAGCCTTGACCTTTAGCCTTGGTGGTAAACATAGGCGAAAAAAGTTTATGCTTCACATCCTCAGCAATACCAACACCTGTATCGGCTACAGTTATACAAACGTTGTTGTGTTCATGATAGCTTGTGATTTCTAGTTTACCACCGTTGGGCATAGCTTGAACGGCGTTGTTGATTAGGTTGGTTAATGCACGTCTGATAAAGGTAGGGTCTGCTGTGACTTTAGATACTGGTTTTATGTTAAAAGACAACTGAATTATGCCAGGTATCTTAACTGTACTGAAGATATCAGTAATAAGCGCTACCAAGTTAACTTCCATAGGTTCTGGTTTTAGCTTACGTGAGTAATCTTGCAGATCAGCGACAATTTTATTGATATAATTGATGTTTTCATCTATATTTTCGATGCATTCAATGATGTTCTGTTTAACTTTAATTTCTTGGATGTTATCCAGCTCACTTTTGATTAAAAATACTTCAGCAGTGAGTGCCTGTAATGGATTTCTGATGTCATGGCCGACCATTCCAGTCGTTTGACCTATTGCGGCTAGGCGTTCGTAGTCGATGAGTTGTTTGGTTCGTTCTTCAACGAGTTCTTCGAGATGTTTGTTATATCGTGTTAATTTTTCTTTATCGAATTTTCGTTGGGTGATATCTCGAGCTCCGCCTATTACGGAAATTACTTTTCCAGAAGGATCCTTGATAACTTTTGCCGTGTCTTTTAGGGTGATGTAGTTTCCGTTCTTATGGCGAAACCTGTATTCAAGGACATATCGACTTAGCTTTGGGTTGAGTACAACCTTTTTCCATATTTTCTTTAATTTTTGTACATCTTCAGGGTGTGTATGGTCTAAGATCCAATCGAGCGTAGGACCGATTTCCTTCATACTATAACCGCTCAATTGTTCTGCTCCATGAATAAACTGAATTTTTTGTGCCGAAAAATTGTATTCATAGACCATGACATTTGCTGCTTCTGCAACTATGCGGAATCGTTCTTCACTTTTCTTGAGGTATTCTTCGGCTTGTCTTTGCTCTGTAACATCCTGATCAACACCTACTACTACTTTGAGACTGCCGTCCTGCGTTAACTCTTTTACTTGACGTTGGGAGTGGATTACACGAATTGAGCCATCCGACCTTATTATTCGGTAATCCATTACGCCTTTCTGATCAATTCGAGCTTTAGTAAAAGATTCGCCAATTCTTTTGTTTATTTCAGGGAGATCGTCTGGATAAATGAAGCTTTTGTATTCTTCAAGAGTTAGTCCTTCTTCACGTGGTTCTATCCCAAATATTCGAAACATTTCAGGAGACCAAATAGCGCAGGGTTTGGAAACATCCCATTCCCAACTTCCAAAATGTGCTACCTGCTCGGCTATAGCGAGTAAATTTTTCCCCTCGTTTGAGGATTGTTTGGGGTAATTGCTGTTATTTTTGGAGTGAACCTGTTTTTTAATTGAGGTATTTTTAGCTTTAAAATTTTGGGTTGAGGTATTCAACGCTGTGTCTAATATTTAGTTAATTTCTGAATACTTATAAGACTTTCACTATTAGAAGAATTATTACAAATAATGGTCTATTAAGAAGAGTCCTATAGAACAGGCTATCCTATATAATTTAACGAAATCAAATGGCAATATACTTTATCATTCAATAGAATGGCAAAAGTAGCGATGGACCGCTACGGTTTGACGCCTAGACTCCGTCTGGATGCCTCAAGCCCTACGCTCTTACCCGAACCCCCTTGAGCGCATAACGTCCAAACTTAGGTTGCTCTCTCCCGAGCCTAGCCAGATTCGCCTGCTAAACAACGAAACAGCTTCCCTACGGAAGCCGCCCGTTGACCGCCAGCCCCAAAGGACGGATAGTCACTGGTTCGGAAATGAAGATCCAAACGACCTTTGACGCCTCATCCGCAGATGTTAGCCCGTCATGTAGAGGATTTACGGAGATAATGGACCCCTAACCCACCGCCTAAGATCCATCGCCGTAAATACAGAATAAATAAAGACTATAAAAGTTATGCTAGAGAAGAAAAAGACGTTAGACTTTAGTTGCAACTTTCAGAGTTGACGCAGCTAATTCAAGCTCTTTTAAGGTAGTTCCATGGTTTTGAGCACTTCTTTGAACGATGTTTATGAATGCAGAGCCAACGATGACTGCGTCTGCACCTGCCGATATAACACGTTTAACATGCTCTGGCTTAGAGATACCAAAACCAACTGCAAGCGGAATTTTGCCGCTTGTGAAGGGTTGTACTTTCTTAATAAGATTAACTGTTGTATCTTCCACAGAAGTTTGGATGCCAGTAACACCGAAACGTGAAACAAGATAAAGGAACCCGGAAGATGCATCAACGATTCTCTGGAGACGTTGGGGAGAAGTGGCAGGTGAAGCAAGAAATATAGTTTCTATTTGAGCTGTTTTGGCTGCTTGGCGGTACTCATCTGCCTCTTCAATAGGCAAATCGGGAATAATAAAACCATTTACACCAGCCATCTTAGCATCAATAAGAAAGCGTTTAACACCGTATTTAAAAACAGGATTATAGTAAGTCATGATTACAAGTGGAATATCCTGTTTTGTTTTGATTTGTTTAACAATTTCTAATACGCACTTGGGCGTCGTTCCCGCTTTTAAGGCTCGTAAACTTGCGTTTTGTATGGTGGGACCATCTGCGATTGGATCCGAAAAAGGTAGTCCAAGCTCTAAAATGTCCACACCGCCTCGGATAAGAGCATCTGCAATTTCGAGTGTTTGTAACGGTGACGGATCACCTGTGGTTATATAGCCGATAAGACAACGGTACCCATTTTGTTTCTGTTTTTGGATGACTTGCTGTATGGCGTTCATATTCTCATACCCATGTATTTAGCGACTGATTCCACATCTTTATCGCCACGCCCAGAGAGAGTGACAACGATGGATTGATCTTTATGCATTCTTGACGCCAACTTAATGGCATAAGCTAATGCATGTGAAGACTCCAAAGCAGGAAGTATACCTTCTTCCTTACAAAGCATCAAGAATGCTTCTACGGCTTCTTGGTCGTTGACATAAACATAATCAGCGCGTTTAAGGGTTTTAAGGAAGGAATGTTCTGGTCCTACACCTGGGTAGTCTAGTCCTGCAGACACACTGTATGTTTCAGAAATTTGCCCATGCAAGTCTTGCAGAATATAGGTGTACATCCCGTGGAATACACCTTCTGTACCTGTTGCAAGGGTAGCTGAGTGTTTACCGGTTTCGATACCTTGACCAGCCGCTTCCACACCATAAAGTTTAACGTATATATCGTCGTCTTCAAACGGGTAGAAAGTGCCCATAGCATTGCTTCCACCACCTACACATGCAACTAATGCATCTGGTAAGCCTCCTGTTTTCTGCTTGAATTGCTGTTTGATTTCTTTTCCAATCACACTTTGAAAGTCACGTACAATCATTGGGTAAGGGTGTGGTCCCATTGTTGAGCCAATCAAATAATATGTTGATTCTAGATTGGTTACCCAATCTCGGAACGCCTCATTAATTGAGTCTTTGAGAGTTTTCGACCCTGAGTCGACAGGATGGACTTCGGTGTTTAATAGTTTCATCCTGAAAACGTTGAGTCTTTGCCGTTCACAGTCCTCAGTACCCATATATACGACCCCCTTTAGTCCAAGTGCTACACATGCAATAGCGGTAGCTACACCATGTTGACCTGCGCCAGTCTCAGCAATAATGCGTGTCTTACCCATACGCTTTGCCAACAACGCCTGTGCGATAGTGTTGTTGATTTTATGTGCGCCGCCATGTGCAAGGTCTTCACGTTTGAGGTAAATCTTTGCACCGTCCAGTTTCTGGGTCAAATTCTCAGCAAGGTAAAGTGGTGTTGGTCTACCAACGAATTCAGCTAGAAAATAATCTAGCTGCTTCTGGAATGCAGGATCGGCTTTGGCTTGATCGTAAGCTTTTTCCAACTCGGTTATGGCTTCCATAAGTATTTCGGGGACAAAACGTCCACCATACCTGCCGAATTTGCCATCTACTGGATAACTGCTTATCTTATTCATAGGGCATTCACTAATTCCTCAACCTTTCGTTCAACATTATTTGTTAGCATGATAATAGAACCAACCAAAAACGCGTCGGCACCACAACCCCGTAAGAATTGTATGTGTCCGGAATTTTTAATTCCGCTTTCGCTTACAATTATGCGACTATATTTATTCTGAGATTCAAGGATTTGTCGAGTAACTGATAAATCAGTTTTGAGGGTATCAAGGTTTCTGTTATTGATTCCGATTAGATCAGCGTTAGTTTTTAGGGCTTTTGCGAATTCAACTTCGGTGTGAGTTTCAAGTAAAACCTCTAAACCGAAATTATGTGCATATTCAATTGTTTTAAAAATATCATTTTCGCCATATCCCTTGTCAAATATCGATTGAATTAATAATATCACATTAGCTCCAAGATTTGCTGCTGCATCAATCTGTTCAGTTGTGAAGATTATGTCTTTCATCAAAATAGGAAGGCTAACTGCTTTTCGGGCTTGAATTAATGTTTGAAGTGACCCTTTGAAATAGGTAGGTTCGGTTAAGACAGATAAGCCTACAGCACCGCTTTTCTGCATCGTTTCAGCAATTGTAACTGGATTAAAGTTGCTACGTATATTTCCAAGTGAGGGGGAAGCCGCTTTTATTTCTGTTATTATAGCGTTGGTTTTACAATTCTGGATTGCCTGTTTCAAGCTAATTTTAGAAGATATTGCCGTTTGGATATTTTTGTAGTAGCCGCTTTTGATTGTTTTAAGAGCTTCCATTGCTAGGTTATCGATAAAATTATGCATACTTCTTTTCTAACTCCTCAAGCTTTGAAGGATTTCCACCCGAGGCTTGTACCAATGCTTTTAATTTTCGATAAGCTGCTCCGCTTGCGATTGATCGATGTGCGCTTTGGAGGGCGTCTTTGAACCCTGCCGCTTTTCCTGCCACAATGATGCCTGCGGCTGCGTTTAATAGTACAATGTCAGATTTGGCGGTGCCAGTTTCTTTCGCTGTCAAGATTTTAAACAGAGTTTCAGCACTTTCTTCAGCCGAGGCACATTGAAGGTTGCCTGCTTGGGCTTGCTTAAAGCCGAAATCTGATGGCGCATACTCTTCCACTTTTATAATGCCATCCTTGAGATGAGCGATTACTGTTTTTCCGACTGTGGAAATTTCGTCTAACCCGTCGAGTCCATGGACGACAATAGCTTCTTGACAACCAAGCCTTTGAAGTGCATAAGACATTTGTTCAACGAGTTTGACATCATAGACACCAACAATTTGACCGCTAGCTGATGCTGGGTTAGTTAGTGGGCCAAGTATGTTAAAGATCGTAGGAATGCCAATCTCTCTTCTGGACTCGGCTACATACTTCATCGCAGGGTGGAAAATGGGTGCAAACATAAAGCCCACACCAACTTGCTCAATTATCAGCTCGATTGCCTGTGGCTCTAAAGCTATGTTCAAGCCTAGGTTTTCAAGCACATCTGCACTCCCAGACTTACTGGTTACTGACCGGTTACCATGTTTTGCTACAGGTATGCCTGCGCCTGCAATTACAAATGAGGCTGTTGTGCTAATATTGAAAGTTTTAAGTTTGTCTCCACCCGTACCTACGATATCCACGAGTCGACCTTGAACTCGGGGGTTAATTTGTCTACAACAACTCTTCATTACTGACGCAAACGCTATGATCTCATCAACAACCTCACCTTTCATGCGTAATGCCGTGAGGAAAGCTGCAGTTTGAGAGCTGGTTGCTTTGCCAGATATAACCTCGGTCATAATGTCGCCTGATTCCTGAAAAGTTAGGTCTTGACCCTCGATGAGTTTTTGAATACCTTCACAGATCATAGTTTAGCCTCCAAAAAATTTTGGATAATTAGTTTACCGTCTTCGCAAAGGATTGACTCAGGGTGAAACTGGACACCATAGATAGGGAATTTCTTGTGACGTATACCCATGATTTCAGCATCTTCAATTGCTTCCGCTGTAATTTCTAAACATTCAGGGATTGAGTCGCGTTCTCCTGCAAGTGAGTGGTAACGTGTGGCGTTAAAGGGGTTGCGCACTCCTGCAAAGATACCTTGTTGGTCATGTTTAATGGCACATGTTTTTCCATGCATCAATTTTTTTGCACAGACGACTTTGCCTCCATACGTATGAATGATCCCTTGGTGACCCAGACAAACACCCAACGTTGGAGTTGTTGTACTCAGAGTTTGTAGGAGGGATTTGCTAACGCCAAAGAAGTGTTCATCTTCGGGGTTACCTGGACCAGGTGAAATCAAGATTCGATCGGGCTTGAGTCTTTCAGCTTCCAACAATGTGATTTTGTCGTTTCGCCAAACGACTGGTTCAGCGCCTTGTTCAGCGATATATTGCACAAGGTTATAGACAAAACTGTCATAGTTGTCGATGACTAGGACCTTCATTAGTTGGTTCCACCAGCTGCATGTGCAAGTGCTTTAATTAGTGCATGAGCCTTATGGTCGGTTTCCATCCATTCTTTCTCAGGGTTAGAGTCGGCGACGATGCCTGCACCAACTTGAATGTATGCATGATTACCTTCTGAAAACAGAGTACGAATGGTTATAGCAAAATCAGAGTTGCCGTTGCAACTAAAGTAACCGACTGCTCCAGCGTATGGCCCACGGCGCGAAGGTTCAAGTTCCTCAATTATCTCCATAGCACGAATTTTGGGTGCCCCTGAAACTGTGCCAGCTGGAAACACTGCTTTTAGGGCGTCGAAGCTTGTTAAACCATCTTTTAAGTCGCCAGTAACTTGGGAGACAATATGTTGAACGTGACTGAATTGATGAACTTGCATAAATTCGGGTACACTTATAGTTCCAGGTTTACTTATTCTTCCAAGATCGTTGCGTGCTAAGTCAACAA
The DNA here is from genome assembly GCA_012511995.1 of Thermoproteota archaeon. Lineage (GTDB taxonomy): Archaea > Thermoproteota > Bathyarchaeia > Bathyarchaeales > Bathycorpusculaceae > Bathycorpusculum. The sequence continues at coordinate 16,201 of JAAZFA010000223.1, forward strand.
GCATAACGTGTTCTGCACGTTCTTTTAGATCAGAAAGAAGTTGACGACTAAGGTGTTGGTTTTCGCTTTGGTTTCCAGTTGCTGTCGTTGTACCTGCGATTGGGAACGTTATCACTTTTCGGTTGTCGACGCGAATTAACATTTCGGGGCTGGCGCCTACGATTTGTCGGTCACCAATCTTAAAATAGAACATGTATGGCGAAGGGTTAATTTCTCTTAAGCTTTTATAGAATGTTAAGAGATTGCCTTTAAATTGAAATTGAAGCCGCTTAGAGATAACTACTTGAAAAATATCTCCTGCTGTAACATATTGCTTAGCCTTTTCTACTGAAGTTTTAAAGCTCTCTTTTGTATGATTAGTTTCTAGTTGGGAATAGCTAAACGGTTCTTCTTTTATGGCACAGTCTTTTAATAGTGCCTGGATTTCCTCCAAGCGGTTTTCTTTTCGGAAGTAATAGTAAGCCTGGTTTTGGATGTGGTCAAAAACTATTCCATCTTCAAATATTCCCATTTCAAAATCGTAAAAACTCGATAATCCATCTTTTTTGGTTGGAAGTATCTCAATATATCGTATTGCGTCATAGCTAATGTATCCTAATGCGCCACCGACGAAACGGAAATCAACCACATTGTTG
>JAAZFA010000224.1 GCA_012511995.1 Thermoproteota archaeon
ATTAACTGTTTGGCTGCTATGCTGGTAGATGCGTTAGTTGAAGGAGAAGAAAGCCTAAGAAAAGTGAGTAAGCACTGAGGTTAATGCTAATTAGTTGAATGGTAGTTTAAACCTTTGGAAATCTTGACGCTTCCATTATTTTCCCCAGTACCTGCTCACTTACTCATTTAGCAGGCAAAACTATAAAAAACAAATTTATGCACAGGTCTAAACGTTAAAAAAGAAAGTTTAATGAATTAATTCTACACGACGTTTGCCACGTGACATAGAAGAAGTCCGGATTTTACCGCTTACTTCAAGATCGAGTAATAATTCGTTAAAATCCTTAAACCCAAGGTCTTCATATTCATCTTTAAGCTGATCAAATAGGTCATCGTCAGTCATGTCACCTTTCTTAGTGAGCACCTCAATCAGGTAGTAGTATGCTGGTCGAGTTTTCCAAGTTTTCATCGGGGGCATAAACGTTTCCTATCCTATGCAACTGGAGTTGCTGGCTTTTGTACTTGTCGGATTTGCTGCATGAAGCCCTTGTACCATTTCTCCATATCTGGTGTGACAGATGGACCCATCTCTTTCATCGCATCCTGAAAATCCTTCATAACAACTTCATTTGTGTTAATATCCCGACGTAATGAGTGCATAGCGGCTTCACGACAAAGTGATTCAATGTCTGCTCCACTGTAGTATTTAGTGCTCATTGCAAGCTGGTTTAAATCGACATCATTACCTATGGGCATACCCTTAGTATATATCTTAAAAATCTGCAAACGGCTCTTATCATCAGGTTCAGGTACATAGATTAGGCGATCAAATCTGCCAGGTCGTATTACTGCACCATCAACCATATCAGGTCGGTTAGTTGCTGCAATAACCACGATATCTTGTAGTGTGGTTATACCATCCATTTCGGTTAAAAGTTGGCTGATTACCCGTTCGCTAACTCCGCTATCGCTCATCCCCATGCCCCTACGAGGGGTTAGAGAATCAATTTCATCGAGAAATATGATCGCTGGTGCAGCCATACGAGCTTTCCGGAAGACTTCACGTATCGCTTTCTCTGATTCACCGACCCATTTGCTGAAGACTTCAGGTCCTTTAATAGAAATGAAATTTGCTTCAGATTCTGTTGCAACAGCTCGTGCAAGCAGGGTTTTGCCACATCCCGGTGGACCATACATTAGAATACCCTTAGGTGGACGAATACCCAAACGGGTAAATATTTCTGGGTTCTTTAATGGCCATTCAACAGCTTCTCTTAGATGCTGTTTTACATCGTCTAATCCACCTGCATCTTCCCAATGTACACTGCTGACTTCAATGTAGACTTCACGCATAGCCGTTGGCGTAACCTCTTTGTAAGCGCCTACGAAATCATCCATCGTAACCTCCATCTTTTCAAGCACAGTAGGTGGTATGCGTTCTTCTTCAAGGTTAATCTGGGGAAGGTATCTTCGAAGTGCTTTCATGGCTGTTTCCCTACCGAGCGCTGAGAGATCTGCACCTGTATATCCATGGGTCATTGCTGAAAGTTTGTTTAAATCAACATCCTGTGCAAGAGGCATGCCACGGGTGTGAATTTGCAACACTTCATGACGTCCCTGCTTATCGGGAACACTGATTTCGATTTCACGGTCGAATCTACCTGGTCTGCGTAAAGCAGGGTCAAGTGCACCTGGGCGATTCGTTGCTCCGATTACGATGACGTTTCCTCTTCCTGAGAGACCATCCATGAGAGCCAATAGTTGGGCGACTACACGTCGTTCGACTTCGCCAGTGACTTCTTCGCGCTTAGGTGCAATAGCATCAAGTTCATCTACAAATATGATGCTTGGGGCGTTTTGTTGTGCTTGTTGGAAAATCTCTCTGAGTCGCGCTTCGGATTCACCGTAGAATTTACTCATAATCTCTGGACCGTTGATTGAATAGAAGTTTGCTTCAGACTCGTTAGCCACTGCTCTTGCAAGAAGTGTTTTTCCACAACCTGGCGGACCATGGAGGAGTACACCTTTGGGAGGTTCAATCCCAAGGCGCTGGAAAAGTTCAGGGTGACGCAATGGTAGCTCTACCATTTCTCGAACACGCTGAATTTCTTCGTGTAATCCACCGATGTCTTCATAGGTTGTACGCGGCAACCCCTTACCTTCTGGTGCGGGTTCGTTGAGTATTGTTAGACGAGTTTCGGTTGTAACTTTTATTATACCATGAGGGCGAGTTTTGGATACTGTAAATGGTATAGCGTGACCTAGCATCATAACCAATGTAGTATCACCTTCAACGAGTGTGCGTTCCATTAAGCGATTCTTGACAAAGTTAGTGAAGTCCTCATCAACATTGAGCCGCATATCCACTGGTGCTAATGTTAATGCGAGTGCAGTTTTTACTTTGGCAGGTCGCACTACAACATATTCGTTGATAGCTACGCCACTATTTTTTCTTGTGAACCCATCGATACGAATAATATCACGGTTCTGGTCTTCGCTGTATGCTGGCCAAGCAATCGCGGATGTTGTACGCTTATTTACGACTTCAATAACATCTCCAGCACTTATGCCTAGTTTCTGCATTGTACGTTGGTCGATGCGTGCAATTCCTCTGCCGACATCTCTTTGCCGTGCGTCTCCGACGCGTAATTGAACTTCACTCATGATGAAATCTCCAAATAACTGCTGACTTAAGTATGTTTGAAAAAGACGAGTAGGCTATATAAACTTTAAAACGTACCCAAAACATTCAGAAGCTTTTTTAGGGTAAAAATGTTGGTTTGTAAAATGAGATTAGTCACGACTTGTTCTACGGATATTAAAGGCTTCAGCTTGGCTAACACCTTGGATTTTGGTGAGTGCCGATTCAAAATCTTCAACTATACCAGTCTTATCCTCTGGAAACCGAATCTGAACAAGTAGTGCTTTTAAACCAAATGCAACATCTTCTGTTCCCCATCCTTCTATTGAACTATATTCTGGTAGGATAGCCTTTATTTTTTCTTTTAGTGGATCAAAGTTTGCCACTATGTCTTCAGGGAAAACTTTGTAGACTACGAGTATTGCGCCCATCAGTCAATTCAACCTTTTTAAGGTCCTTGGAAACCACATTTGGGGCATTTATAAAGCCTACCAAATTTTCGGCATTTTCCATCTCGTTTAATTTGGATCTCACCACAATTTGGGCATAAGAATTTTGTGGATTCACTACCGGGTGGGATTGGTTTTCCACAACTCGTGCATGTAAATAGGGACAGCTTTTCTGACATAACTGACACTTCTTGTCGAATTATTAACGGGGTTCCTTATATCTGCTATGCCTAAAAATCACGTTTAAATCACATAATTAATCGTTTTGAACCACCTTTCGCTTAAGTAGTTATTTGACCAAGAGCCAAAATGCTTTGTACAAAAATGCTTATTTTGTTTTACTGGCGTTCTTTGATAAGTAGAAACTAATTTACTCTCTTACAAGTTATCTCTTGAAAAATGAATTATTTATTATCATATAAAATTGTTCAGTTGGACAAATCTTAAATGATTAAATGCCTTCACAAACAAGGTAAGGTGATAATGTGGCACAACAACCAACATTCAAAACAGTTTTTATTTTTCTAGATACAGATAAGTATTGCAGTCCATTCGACTTGCTAGTCGCCGTCGATACTTTCCCAGACTCAATGATATTTAAATTTGAAAATGTAACAGGCGAGGATGCACCAAAAATTGTCTATGATCTACTTTTCCCTCGTGGACCCGCCGGAGCAGCCCATACTAAAGTCTTTATCAA
>JAAZFA010000225.1 GCA_012511995.1 Thermoproteota archaeon
ATAGCATCTAAAATAACCTGTGCTTTCACAGCTAAATTTGATTGTACTACAGAGAGTTTTTCATCTTTTTGATAAGCTGAAGTGCTTGCCTTGAGAAGGGGCACTATTCGAGCGCCATGTCGTCGATTGTCCATCCTTTCAGCAACATCGATGGTACCTTTGAATCGTACATGACAAACGTTGTTGACTTCATCAGATAGTATACTATCAATTTCTTTGACTGAACGTAAAATACCTTCAGCGAATAGGTGACCCACAGACAACTCTTTGAATTGCATGGGTGAACACCAAATTACAAAAGCATAGTCGTCATTAACGATGATTTTGAGCGGTACCTCTTCAGCTACAAAATCCAGTGTTTTTTCTATTGTCCCTGTAGAAAGGTCAAGCCGGGTCATTTTAACTTGACGCATGAACTTCATCTGCATGGTTGAATTGAAACGGGCTTGATAAGTTATTCGGCTAATAAAGCAGCGCTCAAACGTCTAAGTTAACTGCTCGCCCTTTACTGGCACTTCGTCACAGCTGACTGCACTAGCGGCTTGTACTTATTCCAAGCGAACGGCTACAACGCAGAAGGGAATATAACTCGGGAGGTTTCAAAGAATTTTGTGGCGTTTTCTTTAGACGTTATTGTGGAAATAATCGTTCTTTTTCACGGTAATTCTAGTTGCTGGTGTTGGGCAGTTAGGGCTAAAAAGCTGTGTGTAAAACTCAAAGTAACCCTTCTTTTCTTCTCAGTTAATAAGCAAACGTTTCAGCGTCGGCAAATTTTTTATAGTGCTTGCGCAGAGAAGATAACTTTTAGGGAGAAATACATGTCAAATCAAGTTCAAAACAAACCAACAGCAGCATACATAGTTTCCTTGATTGGAGGAATAATCGGACTAATTGCATCAATCTTTGTAACACTTGTCATGGGTGTACTTGCATGGTTCACTACAGCGAGCATTGACTACGGTTACGGATATGAATACGGATACGACTTTATGCCTGAACTTTCAGCGCTTATCTTAGTCTATATCGCATTTGGTATTTGGATGCTGATTACATCAATCCTTGTTATTGTATTCGCCAGAAGACTCAACGCAAACCCGATGCAACACACAAAATACGGTTTACTCATCATAATATTCTCTATAATCGGTGTAGGCGGACTACTCGGATTAATCGGTGGAATACTAGCATTAGTATACAAGCCAATCCCTGTAGGTGCTGCGCCTCAATATGCTCCACAGCAGCCTTATTATGGTCCACCGCAGCAGGCATACCAGTCTCCACAGCAAGCTCACCCTTGTCCCCAATGCGGCACCATGGTGCAGCCAGGCGTACGTTTCTGCCCCAATTGTGGAAAACCACAGTACTAAACCAAAAAGTCCCTAAGCTTTTTGGAACCCCCTTTTTACTTTTTCGAAATAAATTTTATAGAAGATGCTATGAAAATTTTTTTTGAGCAAAAATAACTAAGTTTGAACTGCTGGAAGAAGAGTCGTCTCTTTTTTGGATCTAGACAAATAAAAAAAGATTCTTAGTAGGCTATAAGCGCCCTATCAGAGGTATTTTTCATAGAATTTAAATTCTGGATTGTTGGTCTTGGAAGCAAAAATTTTGCCTTTTCCTTTCTCAGACAAGTCGCCTAAGAAGACATAGAAGGGACCTTGCACGGTTGTCTCAGCATCAACTTTGACTTTGGCTTTGATGCTATCGATAGTAAACGATGGCAAAATTTCAAGTTTACCACCTATAACAATTTTGCCCGCAGTCATTAATGCACCTGCTCGGACATCACAGTCTTTTTCCACATAGATTGCGCCTTCACTCATGTGAAAGCCAAGAAACCGACCGGCGTTGCCTTTGACTTTAATGATGCCACCTTGCAGGTAGCAGCCAACGTCTGTTCCGACGTTTCCTTCAACAGTAATCAAGCCGCCTTTCATTCCCAAATCGTTGCCTCTGTATGGGGAAGCGGTATAGTCCCCTGCGTCACCGTGTATTTCGATGATTCCTTTTTTCATTTCGCTGCCGGTCCATCCGCCTGTGTTGCCGTTAACAACGATTTTTCCGCCAGCCATCTTTTCGCCTGTGTGCATACCAATGTTACCGTTAATGATAATTTCTCCGGATGTCATGCCTTGTCCAACGCGTTTGACTTTACTGCATTCGCCGTTGATTGTTATGCTTGAAGATTCGCTTGCATTTTGTTCGATTTTAAAAAGATCTCCAAGGGTCACGTGACGGTTCCCTTCCGTAACAGGGAGCTTTGTGACTTCTGCCACGCTTTTATTTGCGAATTCATCGGGGGTAATGCATGGAGCTTGGATTGGGACGTTGAATGCTCTAAGGGGTGTTAAGGTTATCATTTTAAACACTTGCCTTCCTGACTAATCTGTCGGATACTTTTATGTAATTATCAGTGACAGGATAGTTTTCAAATTCAATAGTCCAGTAATCACGGAATTTACGTTTCATATCTTCGTCGATCCTGCATGGGTCTTTTGTTTGCGGATCAACCCATATGGTTCTACCAGGAACTTGACTGTTAACCACTTGACCATCTTTTACGACAATTATTCCATCCTTGAGGGTATACACTGCTTTACTAAAGGCTTTACGGGCGGTTCGGAATTTCTTGGTGATGTCTAATGTTTCAGGGTTAATGTCAAATATGGCAACGTCAGCATCAGCACCTACTCCAAGATGACCTTTATTTGTTAAACCTAAAGCTTTAGCGGTTCCAGCACGAGTCATAATCGCAAGTTCGTAGAGAGTTAATTCGCGGTCAATCGATGGAAGTAAACTCTTTTTCCTAGCGCTCTTGTGGCATTTCTTGAGTGTGGCTTCACGTGCTTTTTTGCTGTATAACCAAGCAAGGACTTTAGGATAATCATAGAATGGTCCACCATTGGGGTGATCAGTAGTCATGAAGATTTTCCAAGGATCTTTAATCAGCAACGCAATTTCTAAACCGATTGACCATTGTAATGCATTGACTGGACTGTTTTTCTTATAATGGAAAGGTATGATTCCACCACTGCTCTCGGTTTCAACGTCACTGTTTACCCATTTATTGTGACCGCCAAGTTCGTAGAGTGAGAATTCGAATGGACCATCTGCAGTCATTGTTGTAGTGTCACTAAAGGTAACTTGACCCATGTCAAGGGTCATATGTGTGTGAGCATTCATGTATTTAGCGATCTCTTCTGCGCCTGATTTGAATTTACTCCAATTTTCACCCTTGAAGCTGGCGAACTGAATATGAGTGATATGTAAAACTGGTTTAGCGTCAGTTGATAAATCTTCAACGGCCTGCATAGTTTCAAGGCTGGTCTGATAGTTGCCAGGGATGCCAAGGTTGTTTGTGTGCAAGTGAATAGTGTGAGGAAGGTTTAGCAGTTTGTTAACTTTTATTAGTCCTCGTATTATTTCTCGGGGGGTAATACAAAAGTTGGGGACTTGATCGTCAAGACTGTGAACGTTGCGTCCAAAACCCCAAGATTCTAAGCCGCCTGGATTGACAACTTTAATACCATAACCTTTTGTTGACTGCATTAACCAAGCAACAAGACGAGCGCATTCATTTAAATCACCCTTAGCTAGGTTTTCAAGTACAAACCACCAGTCACCCATCAAAACATATGTGCCCTTATCTAGCAAGGGAATGTCGTTTAGTTCTTCATGAAGATGTTTAGCTTTTAAAGCAGCGATAGAACCGTTGAAAACAGAAGTATAACCCATCTCAGAGTAGCGATAACCTGTAACGAATGTGGATGGAATCGAGTAGCCTGTGCCTGCACGGGTTATGGTTGTTTTTTTCACTGGATCTTTGTAGTGGTCTTCAGGGCGAATCATTCGACCCATGTTGACCTCTGCACCAGCTATGTGGCTATGGATGTCCACTCCGCCTGCCATAACAAGTTTACCAGAAGCATCTATGATCTGAGCTTTTGTCTCGTTGACTTTTTCAACGATTTTTCCACCTTTTATCATTATGTCTTTTTTTTCACAATTAATATTATTTATGGGGTCTACTATGAAGCCGTTTTTAATGAGTATCTCAGACATTAAGCAGCCACCTTCTTCTTTCTAGTTACCTTTTTAGGTTTAGCTGTAGGTTTACAACGCTTTGATTTTGTCACCGTTTTTTTATGCTTGACAGGTGTAATTTCGGTTTGACCTACTGGGTCGCCGCGTTTGGTTTTTATAGCTCGGACTTCGGCAAGTATGCGAGTTAAGAGTTCTTCGTCGGTTAACACACCAGGTGGTGCTTCGACAACTTTCTTTAAAGTAATTGGCACAGCATCCATGCGGTATGCAGTACCTGCATATTCAATACCGCACCATTGTGTTGGGAATACGACGTCGCCGAGTCTTGAAATAGCGTTCATATCTGGGTTGATGGTGATAAGTGGGTGTTTCATCATGTTTTGCATGACAACATTTGGGAAATGTGCAGCAGGATCGGATGAAATGATTAAAGTTGCATCATTGTCTCCGCGTTTAAGGATATCTACAGCTGTGTTTTCACCAGGGTTAAATTGTGGATAGCCTTGTGTAAAGTCAATTGCGTACGGATATCCTGTTTGCCATGCAAACACTTGGTTTGCGCCTGTGACGTTGAAATGCCCTCGCATTGGTGAGATGATGAATTTTGTTTTCCGGTTTAAATCACGTGCTAATGCTATAGCGATTTCGATGTTTCTGAAGCGACCTAAGCTTTGAGTCATACCTAAACCAAAGTAGATGACGCCGAAGTCACAATTCATCATAGCGTCAGCAACGTCTTTTAAGTAATCAACTGGGATGCCAGCGACTTTTTCAACATCTAATTCTTGGTCTTGAACTAAACAGCGAAGGGCTTCGAATACTTCATAGTCACGGTTAGGTTCGATCTGTAAGAAGTAATCAGCTGCTTCAGCTGTCATGGTTTTTCTTACATCAACCACTATCATTTTTCGTCCAGGTTTCTGGAGTGTTTGTGGTGGAGGTCCTGTGAAGCATACTGCTGGGCGAATGGGTGGTTTAACACGAGAAAT
>JAAZFA010000018.1 GCA_012511995.1 Thermoproteota archaeon
ATATTTTGCTGTTTTATGTTAGAGTTTGCGTTTTCTAAAGATTTTGGCGCCTTGGAACTCGGTGATGTATTCGAAGCCTGCTTCTATTAGGCTGCAGATTTCTTGTTGTGTGGTTGCGACTTTGGAGATGTAGTTTGTTTCTCCTTGGAAGAGGGCTTCTTCTAGTTGGACGTAGAGTAGAGGGTGTTTTTGATGTTTTTGTGTCCTAGGCGTTGCATGACGTAGTACATGTCTTTGGTTTCGTGGTAGAGTATGGTGCCTTTCCAGTAGCGGAAGGTGTGGAAGTGTATTTTTAGCAGTCTGGGGTTGCTTAGTTTGTGGGCGAGGCGTTTTCGCTGGTAGCTAAATAAGGTGCTGAAGTGGTCGACTGGCATGTGGGGAAAGGAGAATATTCTGTCACCGTAGTTTTTAGAGAGGTTTTGGAGCATTTCTAATAGTTTGTTGCTTAGATGTACTACTCTTGGGTTACTGTGTTTTTCTGCGGTTATGTTGACTACTTTGCTCTCGAAGTCTACGTCGTCTCATTTGAGCATCCATATTTCTCCGCATCTAGCGCCCGTCTCCTTTAACATCTGCAGAAATGTCGCCATGTGATGGGTGCAGCCTGCGATGAGCTGGTCTATTTCTGTTTCTTTTGGAATAAACGGCAACTTGCGCACGGTCAGGTATAGTGGTGGGCTCCATGTGCCGCCAACCATCTTGAGGAAGGATGAGTAGGCGTCGACGGCGTTGTTTTTTCTTCCATTGCACCATTGCTGTTTAGCGATTACTTCTTTGACTGTTTCTGGGTCGTAGAGGTTAGCGCCTCGTTTAACCATTAAAGCAAGTAGCTTTGTGCGTCCCTCGATTGTTGCGTTGGCTCTTCCATTTTTCTTTAGCCACCAAGCGTATTCGATGATTTTCCCTTTGATATCACTGTTTTCGCTTCTATGCAGAACTTTAGGTGTTTGTTGTTCTGCTGCCAAGTTTTTCGTCTCCTTGACGCATATTTGGCTACTAGATAATGTGTTGGTTGGGCTTTTTAATGACTGCCCTTCAACTGTTTCACCATGTTCAAACGGATTCTTAGCTTTCTGTACGTCTTGAGGGTCTGAGAAGCGTCTGCCACACTTTCGGCAAACCCATCTTTGAATCTTATCGCCGAAAAACGAATGCCGGGTGCCGTCTTTCCAAACTTTGGCTGATTTGCAGTGTGGCATAGGGGGCTGGAGCCGACGCCTACCTTTGAAGGCGACTTACTTTCTGTTTGGGCTTTTTCGCCAAATATGCTGTCTTTTGGTGTAAGTCCAGCCATTCCCTCCCACCTCGCCTAGTTGTGGTTGCTTAGTTTGTCAAGGACTGCTTCTTGTTGCCACTGGGAAAGCTCTTTCCAGTCTACTGCAAAAACGGATTTTGGGTCTTTGATGCCCTCGAGTTTGGATTGTTGCGCTGCGATACTTTGTATGGGTACTTTGCCGTCGGGAAAGATGTCACCCCATTCGCGTTTGCCTTCAAGGTTGAGGCATGCCCATGTTTGATACGCGGTCATAAACAGCAACCTCAGTTAGTTTTTAGGTTTGAGTTTTTGTCGGTAGATTTTGTCTTCGCCATAGAGCCAGTAGCTGTATTGGTAGGTGTCACCGTGGTAGCGGTCTTTGATGGTTGCGTTGTTGACTCGTAGGATGTTGTAGGCGCTTTGCCACTTGTCAGAGAGATTGTTTTGTTTGTAGGCGACTTCAAATTGGCCAAGTTTGGCACCCTGCTGGAGTTCAAACTTTAGGGTGGTGAAGGTGATTTCTTGCACGGCAGCAACTTGCTTTTTCTCCCTCGTTTCAGGTGGCGCCATAGAGTCAATATATTCGTTTGCGGCGTCAGCGATCAGTTGGCAACCGTCTCGGAGCTTTACTAGAAATTCGATTTGCTTGTCCACGGTTAACTCTCCATTTCAGCTGCGTCTGGCGTCTTTGTATTATGCTCTTGATTGTTGAGATACTCAGTTATGGCTACTCGGATGGCTTGACTTAAGTTCTTGAATTTCCGCTCAAAAATTAGCCGCTCCAGCCGCTCTCTTTCAGGTGCTTCTAACCTTAAAGCAATTCTACACTTGTAATGTCTCAACTTTTTACACCTTGCTTTGTCATACGTTTAAGTAATGACGTGAGAATACGGGGTATTTTGTGGTCAGATTGTCCTCGCAGGTGGTTTACCAGACAAATGCAGATTGGCACGCATCCAGTGAAGCCTTATTTCATAATCCCCTTTTGAAGACTTTTTCTGAATCAGATAAGGGTCTGCTAATTTTCCAGTTTATAGACAGCCCCACTATCTTTATTTTGGCACCTACAGGCAAGCTACAAGTAAAATGGAAGGATATAGAGGAAAAGAAAATTCTCTTCCGATTAATCAAGAATCTTCTTGTCGCCCCTCCAAACGAGCAGCTTATCATAAAACCTCTAAAACAGCAATTATGGATAGAGTACCCAGTGCCTGACCCGTTTAAGGTCTATTGGTGCGATCAATCATCAGAATTCGCTTTGAAAAAACCAATTGTGCCTGCGAAGGAGGAGGCACCAAGTAAGTTTTCTATTGAACTGGGTAGAGTCAGGCAAGCGCTTGGAGAGTTAAGGCATGAATTACGATTTCTTAGGGAGCCATCCTTTAATGAAGTGGCAATTAAATCCTGCTGCCTAAACCATGATACCATACGTATTGCATTGAAACTGTCGATTTGGCGGGATGAGCCTCTTGATCAGGCTAAACGTACTGCTGAAGAGACGCTTAACTTAGCTTCCTGGATAAACTACAAAAATGGAAGTGAAGAGAACCCTAAGTTAATGGCACTGTCTAGAAAGGCTATTAATTCTGCATCGCTCGAAGCTATTAAAAGAGCCCAAGTTATACTCAAGAATTACCCTGAGTTGATTCCTAAGGTTGGTTCAAACCAGCTCATGTGGCCTGAAGAAACGAAAGCTAAGTGGGTAGCAGTTTTCGCGGATGAACCGCCAGCCCCCCAGACTTGGAAATAATCAACTTCGTAAGAAGAAAAAATTGGATATTCTTAAGAATTCACGCGTTTTTTCTTTCTTCCAAACTACAATCAAAAGAAGAAGAAACAACCTTGGAAATTTTGGATTTCTTCTTCTTTCAAACAAGCACAGAGTTGACAGTAGAAAAGAAGAAGACAGTGTATGTGTGCAGGTTGTTGTCTTCTTTCAGGGAAGAAGAAAAAAGTGATTTTTCCCTAAAATACGTTTTTTCTTCTTTCGACTCAAAACCCACTCAAAAAGAAAGCGGTTTCGGGTATAGAAGAAGAAAAACCCGTGTAGCAGCCATTTTTTCTTCTCCTTTGAAGTCCAAAAGGAGAACAACAACAAACCAATTTTTCCAACTGTTGTTGTTCTGCCAGTCGTTTACCATTCTCTGTTTAGCTTTGGTATAGCTCAGCTCGCATTATTTTTTGACGACTCTGGAAAACAGAACAAAACTTAAGTGCTAATAGCTTGAAACTGGAACAAGAGGTTAACGCTTTGCTTAGTGAGCTTGCGACGCATAATCAGGCTATAGCCAGTAAATCAATCATCAAGAAGATAGGCTTTCGAGTGGGGCCAAGCGGCGTACATATCGGTCGAACGATAATGCTCGATGAACTACGAACGCTACTTTCATGCGTTCCATCTCCGGATGCTCAGAGAGAGGATTATATCAAGGCTATAGTAGAGAACAATTGTTTGGGAAAGCGCTCGCAAAAGAATCGAGAGCTTTCAGCAAGGCATTTAATGACTCTTTATTCACTCGACTCATCGGTTGCTACTTTTCAAGCTCTGAGGTATTTTTGGATACGAGACGTCTGCAGCCAACCTCGGATAGCATTGCTTAGCGCATATTCACGAGATGGCTTGCTTCGAATGAGCGCTCCATATGTTTTGTCACTTAAGGAAGGGGAAGTTCTTGATCGAGCGGCTTTCAAAGAGTTTCTTGACAAAAAAGCATCTGGTCGTCTTAGCGGGTTTTGCTTGGAGGGATTGGTTAGAAATGTTTGCGGAACTTTGATTCGGTCTGGTCATCTACATAGAGCTGGAAAGGCTCGTTCAAAGGCTGTAGCAACTGAGGGCTCTGTATCATACGCTCTTTTTCTAGGTTATCTTTGTGGCGCTCGCGGTGAAGCGCTTTTTTCAACAGAGTTTGCAAAGCTACTTGATTGTTCATCTGCACGTATGATAGAGTTGGCAGAGGAGGCGTCACGTCGAGGCTGGATTAACTTTAAACGTATAGGAAATGTCATGGAGGTTCAGTTTACAAATTTACTGACAGCACAAGAAAGGGAATGGATCCATGAGCAAAATTAAGCGTCTTATCGAAAATTACAAGGCTTATATTGATTTGCCTTGGGAAAACGCGGCTGCTCTTCAACGGGTTATTTTTTGCGTTTACAATGAGGATGATGAGCTTCAGCTTAGAGCTAAGATTGATGAATTCCAAATAGTAACTTGGAATGCAGGACACGACTGGGCTATCTTTGACCTTACCGACACTTTTGCAGTGTGGCTTGCAAAGCAACGTTATAAAAAAAGCTATTTTAAAAATCCCGAATTTCTTTCAGCTCTCTTGCCCCAATATCTTGAATTTATTAAGAAAGAATTTGATTGCTTTCTTAAAACTCACAACATAGGTGCAAATACAGTTGTTGCTTTAAAGGGGGTCGGTTCACTTTTCGGATTTTTAAAGGTAAAAGAAGTTGTTGAAGCATTAGCTCCTGCTTTCGAAGGAAGGTTACTAGTGTTTTTCTCTGGAGCACATGATGAGAACAATAACTACCGTTTATTTAATGCCTATGACGGCTGGAATTATCTTGCCGTACCCATAACAGCTGATAAGGATTTGTACTCATGAAACCATTAGATAAAGCGTTAAGGAATCAGCTATAGAAAACTGTTAAAGATGCGCGAGAAGCCGCTGACTAACAACAATTTAATAAATTGAAACATTAAAACATAAATCAAGAGTGGAGCTACTGGCAATGAAGCCAATCGATATCAAAGGGCGACCGATTTACTCACGAGTTTTTGCTATTTTACAAAAATACGGCGACAAACTAGTAGAGTTGGATTGGACTGAGAGTACCAACAAGCCAAACTTATTCTACAAAAAGTTCCAAGGGATAATGGTCTTTGCAGACATGCGCGGTACCGAAGTTATCTCAATCTGGGAAGAACCATATCCGTACCTCTATGACAACGGTCAAAGGGAGAAAGATTGGAAGAGAAGACGCACCATAAACAGCGCTGTCGAGGAACTAAACCGAGTAAACATACCGCACCGTTTCTCGTTCTATGAGGAATGCGAACCTGAC
>JAAZFA010000226.1 GCA_012511995.1 Thermoproteota archaeon
AAGTGATGGTTGGGTTGAATTATACGTTGACGGTACGTTGGTTTGTTCAGTATACAACTTAGATAATGATGGACGGACGTTTGACTATGCGAGATTTGGCTTTAGTTATTCAGATGCACCCGCAACGACGTCAACAGCTGTCTACATAGATAATATAACCATTAATTGAGCAATAATAAAACCTTTTTTTATTAAATTAACCTTCTTTTAAAAAATTACAAGGCCATAATACATTGCAGATATTAGAAATTGTCAAAAATTCTAAAACAAGCTTACAAGGCTTTATCAAGTCGGAAAGCGGTTTAATTTATACTACTCTTGGAAACCTGGGCTCTTCCCTCATGGGTGGCATATTCTGGTTAATTCTAGCTTCAATACTTGACGTCGCGAGCTATGGGTTGATTAATTACTATATTGCGTTGGCTTCTGTTTTTGCTGCTGTTGCTCTATTGGGGTTAGATGCTACGGTTATCACCTTTATGGCCAAAGGCGAAACACGGATATGGTTTGAGGCTAATTCGTTATTGTTGATTTCTGGTTTAGCAGTGACTATTGTTCTTTCGGTTTTTGAATGGAGTTCCGGTATCTTATCGATCGTTATGGTTTTCTTTATGATGGCCCTCGCTGAAGCTTTAGGTCGAAAAAAGTATCGGCAATATGCCTTTTTATCGATAGGGCAAAGGGTGGTGCAGATAGTGATGTCATTTTTGCTCTTTGGGGTTCTTGGTTTATTGGGTATTGTTTTGGGTTACTTTTTAGGAAATTTAGTTTTTAGTTATAAATCTATACAGTCACTTCCAAATTTCACTCTAAAATTGGAAAGTATTAAAGAGAAACGAAATTTCGCTCTTCATAGCTATGGCTCTAATTTGATCAAAAATTTTAATACTAATTTAGACAAGGTATTGATAGCACCTGTATTTGGATACTTCACTCTTGGGCTCTATCAGCTGGGCTTCCAATTTTTTATGTTTCTTAGTATTATACCCTTAAGTTTATACTACTACCTATTACCAGAAGAAGCAAGTGGAAAAAATAAAACAAAGATAAAATTTCTGGGTTTTGGATTTGCTGTAATTGCCGGTGTTACTGCCTTTTTTTTCACGCCATATATTATTGAACGACTGTTTCCCTCATTTATAAATTCTATACTTATAGTACGGATTATGTGTTTGGCAATTATTCCTCAAACAGTGGTTTTGATATGTAATGCGAGCTTACTCGGAAACGGAAAGAGCAATCCAGTTTTTGTCGCAGGTTTAATATACATTAGCGTCCTACTCATTTTGCTTTTTGTCTTAGGCTCATTTTTTGGTCCAATTGGCTTAGCTTTTACGTTAATAATTGCACAAACGGTTCAAGCAAGTTATCTTGTGATAAAATATAGGTAGTTAAAAAAGAAGAAGGGTGTTGATTTTTATGGGGTGATTGATAGCTTAAAGTTGTCGCCGTATACCAACAATTCGTTTTGTACTTGGTATGTGTAGATGATGCCCATGTCTACGTAGGTAGCTGCTGACGTATCGCCTTTTGTTGCAGTCATTGATAGGATTTTTTTGTCATTGATGTATAGTTCCGCTATGTTGCTCTCTGAGTTCCAGTATAGCCCGATATCATACCATTGGTCTGTAGAGATTGGAACAGCTGTGGAGGTTTGCGCTCTTTCTCCTGTGAAGAGTATCCATTTGTTTACTTCGTTTTCTCGTCTTATGCCTGCTAATGCCAAATCTGAACCGTATCGGTTTGTGAACCTGAGTAAATACATGCGATCATCGTTGTCTTGTAAAATTCTTGAACATGTGTTGCCGTCTATTCTAAATTCAGCGCTTGCATATGCATCTTTTGCGTATACATTCTTACGTAGGAAGGCGTTTTCTCTACCTCTTGAGCTACCGCTTGTATAGAATAGTGCGTTGTAGTTACCTTCGTATGGCGCATTACTCGTTACTGCTACTTTGTTTCCGTAAGTTGTGATTGTTTTACTCCAACTGCCTGTGCTTCTTGACTCGAATCCATCCTGGAAAATAATTGTTGTTTCTGAGGGTGTTGTTGGTTCTGGACTTGGCTTAGTTGTTGGTTTTGATGTTGGATTTGATGTCGGGATTGAGGTTACAGTTGGTCTGGGTGTAGGTGCCGCTGTTGGGGTGGGTCTTGGGGTTGTAGTTGGTGTATGATTAGCCGAGTTTGTTGGTGCTGATACAGAAGGAAAGCCTAATCCGAGTTGCTGGTATCTTGGCATGTTGTTGAGATTTTCGTTCATCCATACTGTATTGCCGATGCCCATGCTTGTGCATTGAGCTAAGAATTGGTTGAGTTCATTAACTGTGGCGGTGGTGTAGGAATTGTGTTCGTTAAAGTCTGCGCCGACTTCAGTGTTGATTAGTTTTATACCTTTGGATTGTGCTGTTTGCATTTGTGAGATGGCGCCTGATGGGCTCCAGCTATTGAAGTAGTAGTGGTATCCTTGGTATGTGTTATCTAATGGGTCGTTTACTTTGGTCCATGCTTGGTTCCATTTATTAAAGAGCAGTCCATTTGTGTAACCTGCTTTGCGGACTTCAGTAACTAAGTTTTGCATTCTTGAGTAGAAGTCATTTGAAATGTACTCGTTTATAAGTTCAACTATGACCCTCTCATTGTTAGGAAACGTTTCTAAGACTTCAAAGATACTGTTTCTTACTGTTGCCCAGTTGTTGCGTGCTGATGTCGCCGACGCTTCAGTTGGTGGGTAAAGGTGATTGCGGTCAACGATTATTGTGTAGTCAGAGTTATCTAGGAAGTATTGTATGTATTCTTCGTGGTAAGGGTGAGGACCTCTTGACCATTCTGGATTGAAACTCATTCGGAATGTGTTCAAGCCGTTTGATTTCATTGTATTGATGATGTTTTGAACTTGTTGTGTACTTGTAGGGTAGCCGCTTAAACCAAGAAAGACTTTGTTGGTTGATTGTGTCGGTGCTGCTGCTACTTCATTGGTAGATGCTACACAAAAAAAAAGTGGTAGCAAAATACTTAGTGCTATTACGGATACTAAGATTCTTTTCATTTACTCTCTTCCTTAGCGCTTAGACGTTTAAGGTATTTTTTAACGATTTTTGAGAAAGCGTATTTACTTTGATTGCAAAGTTTATTAAAAGGTTGCAATGTGGTGTTAACAAAATTGCGAAGCTGACTTCCTAAGTCCTTAAGTAACCATTGTAGTAGAATCTCAGCGCTACTTATTAGATTTTTAAGTCGATTCTGTGCTTTTTTCGATTTCCAATTTGAGATTCTATACTACAAATAATGTAACATTGAAAGTGCTAATTGTTGCAATTATTCACTTGCGCTAAGAAACCATAAACAATCGATATATGATTTAAACCATCACACCGCTTATTACTCGAATAACAAATGAAAGCTTTTTACTATTTTCATACCGCTGAAAAATAGGCAGATATTATTTTCTTAGGCAGGGGCACCTAAACATTTTATAAAAGACACCGCCAGCAAGCCATCTTAAGTACACGTGTACAACAAAGCCATAAACCAGCTATGTATCGTAGATAAAGTTTTTATGCTCCTTTAGAACTCTACACTTCCGCGAATAGACAAAGGAAGATTAAAGATGGCCCTACAAAAAGGAGACTTCATACTAATCGATTATGTAGCAAAAGTTAAAGAAACAAACGAAGTTTTTGACACTACAAAAGATGAAGTTGCAAAAACAGAACACCTTCATAAAGAAGGCGAAATCTATGAACCTAAACTTATCGTTATAGGCGAAG
>JAAZFA010000227.1 GCA_012511995.1 Thermoproteota archaeon
ATAGGTTGACTGAGACGGGTGAATCGGCTTTGCAGAATATAAAGTGGTCTTGTATGGAGTTGATTGAGTTTATGAGGTGTGTTTTTCCTTTTCCTCATTCATCGACCTAAAATGGTTGAATTAAAATCAATTAATTAATAGTTTCGAATTATATTTTGCGTTAATAGTTGGCGCTATAACAAACTATTATGTATTTATTTCTATGGTTGTAAATTAAACTTGGAAAGTAACCTAGAAATCAGTTCGATTTTATAATGTGATTTATGATCTATCTTTAGTGGCATGAAGCCAAGTTTCTTTTTGTTCCATTAAACTTTTAATATTTGTTTGCTGTGTTTCTTGGCTGGATGGGGTAGTAGTATAGCCAGGTATTACGATGGGCTCCAGAAGTAACCAGAATGGGTATGCTGACACCTTTGGGTGAATGACGAAGTTCTGGAGCTGTAGATACCCATTGGTCGGCGGTTCAAATCCGCTCTGCCCCACCATTTTTTATGGTTAACTTTTTGATTATATTTCACGTTTAAAAAAGTGCTCAAGTAGACGACGTGTCCCGCGCCTGATGATTTCTGAGAGTGTCGCTGGACTGATGCCTAGTTTAGCTGATAATTCAGCTAAACTAACTTGACGCGGGTAATCGAAGAACCCACTTTTTAGTGCTAACCAAAAGATCCGTTCCTGATTCTCGGTTAAAACGCCTGTTTGCTGCTCAAATTTTCCCACTTTACGTATGTTAACTTTGTAACCTTCTTTTCTTAAGTCAGCGACGATTCCTCGGTAAGCTTCATGGGTTGGAACCATGAAACTGTAGGATATGATGTTGTCTTGCATGCTTTTACCAGAAACTAGAAAAGCGTCATGTCCAAGTATGGTGTTACAAACTTTACAGCCTCTGCTTTCTAGCCAAACAGCCGATTTTCCTTTCACATGTCCAGGCGCAGCTAGTTCTTTGGGAACTTTTTTTGCTTGTTCCTCGCCTAGATCCATTAAGTGACGAACTGATCCTGTCGTGGAGCTTCGCACGTCAATAACTTTTAAATGCTTAAATCCTAAACCGGCGAGTTTTTCAACCATTTTACATTCTTTGTTTTCGACTTCGATTACGACATGGTAAGGTTCACGCCAAGCATCAGCCATTATTATCACCTTTACCAGTAAATAAGTGACCTTATTGTTAAGTTAATCTACTTACTTTTTTCCTGTTTGGCTCTTGTTTATTTAAGAATATTTGGGCTATGACAATGCCTGAATAGAATCCATATGAGAGCATCAGTGATGGGCGTCGTATTGCATATTTGAGGTCGCTAACGGCAAACCCGATGTGTTTCTCCATTGTCCAAATGGTTTCTGGTCGGTAATGCATGCAGTAAGGTTCGTAGACTCCTAAGACTTTGTAACCGTTTTTTTCTATCCATTTTTTGATGTATCCATCTTCATAGGTGTGGAGTTCAAAGGGGATTTTTATACCCTTAACGGCTTTGGTTCTAACCAGTAGGTCGTGTGTGCCGCCTCTTTCCTCAAAAATCTTTAGCGTGACCCGTTCAAATATCGGTAGGATTGGGGAGTTGCGTAGGACTGACCATATTTCGATACCCCAGACAGCGCCTACTTCGGGGGTTATGAATTTTTGGGCTTGTGCAACCCAGTCTTTGGAGAGTACAACGTCGCTGTCTACGAACATGAACCATTCTGTTTCAACTAGTTCTATGGCGGTTTGTCGTGCGCTTCCACGTGTTCCTTCTTCTTGAACTACTAAGACGTTTCCATGTTTTTTTTGGTATTCTTCAATTATTTTTAGGGTGCCGTCGGTTGAGAAGCCATCTACGACGATTAAGCGATTAACCGGAACGTTTTGGTAGATGGAATCTATGCAGGCTCGTAGTTTTCGTTCGCTGTCCATAGTTAAGAGTGCTACGTCGATGGGTTCCATAGAGTTCACTTATTGGTTCTTCCTTTTTTGGTTTTTCATTAGTAACCCATCAAACCGCAGCAACGTGAACATGCGGGGAATACTCCGTTTTCACAGCTTCGTAGTGCACGTCTGAATTGACGTTGCTTTTCACCGTTGTATATTTCTTCGATCGTTGATTCTTTAATGTTGCCTGTGACGAAGTCAGGGAAATCTCTGCAGGTAACTGTGTCGCCGTTTGGCATTACGTCAAGTTGGAACCATGGCGATATACATTTTTTGTATCCGAAAAAGTCTTCTGGGTGCATATAGTATCGTTTTATTTCTTCGATTTTTAGATCCGGTACGAATACGATGGGTGTGTTGAATTTATGCGTCTTTGTCTCATTAACTTGTTTTGCGATGTTTTCCATATCTAGCGTTGAGGTGTCTCTAACATAACCCTTCCATGCGAAGGGTGTGATACCTAGTTTTTCTTCATATAATTTAGTATGTTTTTTTCCAATCCAGTCTTGGGTGAACCATGAATAATAGATGATCATGCCGTCAGGTCGGATTTTTTCTGCTTCTTTTACAGTGTCTAGGATAACATATTGGTTGTTTTGAGAAATTGTTGTTAGTACAAAGATGGCAGGTTTTTTTTGTTTTTTCTGTGTTTTTAATGTTTGTATTTTGTTGATACCCCTTACTGCTGTGTCGAGTGCTCCTTTGACACCTCGGCATTTGTCATGGATTTCTCTTGGTCCATCGAAGCTAACACATATCATGTCCCAACCGTTGTCAACGATGGTTTCAGCGTTTTTTTCTAACCCAACCCCATTAGTAACAATCTGGGTTGTTAGGCCTTTTTCTTTCATATAACTAACTAGTGGCACGAGTGGTTCATAGAGGAAGGGTTCTCCGCCTGTTATGTAGACGTGGACTTTTTTGGGTGCAACTTCGTCGATTATTCGCCGATAAATCTCGACTGGAACTTCACCTTTGACTTTTGGGGTATCTTTTCTTGCGTTGTAGCCTTTTTCACCCCATTGTGCACAGATTGCACATCTATGATTACAGCGGTCTGTGATTCTTAGGCTTAAAAGCCAGAGTGCTGAGCTGCTGCCGTCTTCTTTTCGGTAATCTAGTTTAGATTTTACGAATTGTCTGTATGCTCCTCTTCCAAAACTCTTGATTAATGCAGGATTTCGGCAGACAGGACCGAATAGCTGTGTTGGTGCTCGTCTCATCTTAGTTAACCGCTAGCCGTTGGTGGTTAATGAACAATTCTCAAATTGAATGCTTTTCTCTATAAATAGGTATAGCTAAAACGTTAGCAACTAACAGGTCTGTATCCAAGTTCTTAATTAGTGAGGTGCTTGTAAGTTAATGAATGTTCTATATGTTTTAGACAAATATTTTCTTGAACTGGCAAGTTTAAGAAACAAAAATACTATCACCAAGAGTTCTTCAGTTTTTCACTTATTAACCTAAAAATTCACTTACGAAAGCGCCAGAAATCTAGGCTGA
>JAAZFA010000228.1 GCA_012511995.1 Thermoproteota archaeon
TAGGTTAGCAAGAGTAAAACCAACTGAGCGCATTACCTTTGAAATGTGATTTTTGGTCGCATATTCAATTATAGTTATTACATAAACTAAACGAATAGTTAGGTCTATACTGCGAATCAATTTAGAAAAGATAGTTGTTAAATCACCAAGAACTTAATCAAGGTTATGTAGTGTCCTGAAACAAACACCACATTATCTAACTTTAAGCATTAGCTTCATTAATTGATTTTCTTTGAGCGCACAACCATTTACAGTTAGGTATCATCTTGAACACTGAATAGTAACTCGGTTAATTCGCTTGCAAATCCCACAAGTTCCAGTGCATAGTAAAATCAGTATATATGAGATACTATAAGAAAAAAATCACACATATCAAATAATTAATAACCAATAATTGCGGTAAAAAAATACAAAAACAAAAGATAGATAAATCAACAGAGCTTTAACCGAAAAGCTCCCAGTAATAATGGCAACTTCAAGGTTGATTCAAAAAATTTTCTGCAAAGTAAAGCTTCCTCTAAGTTTAGATAGTATGTAAAATAAGATTATAGAAAACAAACACCCGAAAATAGCCAAAAATATAATTCTCAGAGAGTCTAAAGGCCAGATAGCATAAACAACACTTAGCAGATTGTTTCCAATCCAGGGTGCTAAAGGCAAAAAGAAGAAAGGCACTGGAAGATTTAACAGACAATAAACTAAGGCAACCAAAGAAATGCCCCAATAAAGTGCACCCCTAACTTTACCACTTATATAAAGAATAATTAACATGGGAATTAACCAAATAAAAAATTGTTCACAAACAACTCTATACGAGAGAAATAGAGCACAGAGACTTAAAAGAAAAGCTAAATTTAAATCGAAAACCGGCTTTTTGAAACTAAATTTGCTGATTCGCCAATAAACAACACCCACAAAAACAGCTACAAGTAAAACTGAAAAAACAGCCATCGTAGAAACAAAATCAGCTGTAATAGTCAAATTAAAAAGACGATTTAATAAAAATAAAGACCAATAACTAAGACCAAAACCTAAGGGTTCTACAACTGGGTCAATAGCAGCTGCAGAAAACAAGAAAAAGTCACTAAAAAAACTTATAGAACGATCAATATAGGGCAAAAAAATTAAAGCTGAACAACCGAAAAAGGAACCAAAAAATTTTAGTAAACTATTTCTTCTTTCTCCACTGATATATGCCTTGAACAAATAAATTATAATTGGAACCAAAAACAGCAAAGGATACAACTTTAAAGCCACACCAATACTAAGAGCCACGCCAGATAGAGCATACTTCTTTTTTAGTAGAAAATAAAAAGCAACTAAAGAAAACAATGCAGGCAGAGTATCCCACATACCCCATCCAGCGGAAATCCAAATTACAAAAGGATTCAAAAACCACAAAAAAGTAGCCTTCTCAGCAAGACCGTTATTACCAGTTAAAGCACCGACTATTTTGTACAGAAGCAAAGCTAATAAAACATCAGAAATTAGAAAAGGGAACTTTACAATAAAATTGAAAAGTAAACCAGGAACCACTTCTACGTTATAAGCAGGATAAAAATCTAAAGCAGCTGGAAGAGAAACCATGGGCACAGCGCCAACCCAAGATGGGAGTACACCAGCAAACAAATCATAGGAATATGCAACTGGAACCATTAAATAATGATACCAGAATGGTGGAAAATCCTGCAAACTAAAAATGCCATTAGTCAATAAATCGTTTGCATTTTGGTACCAAGCATAAACATCAAAGGAATGAGCAGAAATAGGCATTAGTAAAACTCTGATAACAAGCCCAACTGATAGTATACAAACCAACTTATGAGTGTGAAAAAAATTGAGAAGCTGCATCAAATTTGGCGTTCTCAGTTTTTCACCCCATTAATTACAATTACGTCTTTTTTTTCTGAGCCAATAGTAATTGTATTAATGCGAAACAATTCACCCATTTAATATCCAACTAAGTTTCATCATAAACTCTACTGATAAGATATATTTTACTATAGAAACAGTACTTAAAAAAAGCTAAATATAAATGCTTAAATAATTAGGGTTTACAAAGTGTTGAATACTACCCTAAAAATTGAAAAATAATAAAAAAATGATCCTAATGAAAAAGAATCACATTAAAACACTTATTATTGCCCTTTTAATCTTGATGCTATTCAATGGATCCATAGGCTATTTAATAGCATCTCAAGAGGAGAATATAGAAATTTTCACTTGGGTAAGTGTTGCTTTGACAGAGACTCAAGCCAACACTCTTGTTGATTTAGGATTTACTGATGTTGCATTACGTTATAATGGACCTGAAGCGTTAGTTCTCAGTAAAACAATTTTGGAGAATTACGGGATAGATTATTGGCAACTGATTATTCCTTGGTGTGCTTACCCATATATGACTGGTAACGAAACAGAGTTTCAGTTGGAGGGTGAAGGTTATGGCTACAGAATCAATGATCCCTCTGTAGCTGATGACTGCCACGTTCTCTTAATTTCTTTAACCAGCAGCGAATGGATAGAAATGCTGGATTTAATGCGTCTAGGAGAAAAAGAATTAATCTTAACTTTCTACGCTAATCAGGAAACATTAGATTTACTAAGGACATATAATTTTAGTGGAGTAAAAGTGGATTTATATTGTCGCCCTAACGAATTCAACAGTGAATATTTGACTGAAGTATGCGAGTACGTAGATAGTTTAGGGGTATATCTATGGGTTTGGACGGATTACGGTTACACTTGGGAGTCAATAACTGAAGAAGAAATACGACTGGTATATCAGTACGCACAGGATTTCAAAGCAGAGAGGTTTTGTGTTTGGTTGGCAAATGAAACAGACGTATCTGAAATAGGCATGTATAATGCAAGTTTTCTTAATTACCCCGAAATCTGGGATTTGCTTCGTGAATGCAATAGTAAACTGAAGAGCGGTGAACGCATTTTAACTCTACCAACAGCTACACCAACTGTTGCACCTACAAATACGCCAACTCCGACTAACACCCCTAGCCCTATACCGAATCCAACACCTACAATATCGCCTACACCCAGCCCGACGATAACGCCAACCCCTAACCCTACATTAACACCCAATCCAACTCCATTCCCTACGCATACTTCAACACCCAGTCAGACTCCAATAGAAACATTCAAGCCCACTCAACAGGTAACTATTACACCCACTGAATCAGATAACAGGTCATATGCTGAAAACTATCTATATTACTTGTTTGTAGTAAGCGTGTTATTGGCAACAGCTTCTTTGGCGATAATAAAATTGAATAATAAAAAAATAATTCATAAGTAATTTTTAAGTCTATCCACAATCCGTTAGAATTACATTTAGGATGTTGTATTAATTTTCAAGTCTGAAATAGGAGTTCTAAATTCTTAATCTTAACGTTTAAAAACTATTTTTTCAAATTCTAAGTGATATTAAAATTATTGCTTCTATTTACAATGAAAAATTATTAGTGTGACATATCAATAATCAACAGAATAGTTACGGTTCTTTTATTAACTGAATAATCAATTGCTAAAACAAGTTTAAGTTAAAGAAAATCAAATTAAGAAGTAAAAAGAATAAACCGTCTTTAGCTTCTTTTATGAGAGGTATTTAAACTTACTAAATAAACAAAAGAAAAGTGTGAATTAGTTAGAAATGAAAGTTGAAATTTATATCAAAGATAAGCCAGTTCTTTTATCTGGATTCAATTACGAAATCTTTTTCGTCTACCAGCTTCAAAAGACTCTGTTTAAGTGTTCCTTTATAATTAGGAAAATTCTTTTCAGTTTGTACTTCAGCTTTTCTTTTTGCCGCTGTAATGCGTCTTACGCTTCCGCTTGGCTTTAGGCCTTGGAACCTCTTGCTCAGTTGCATCTAAAAAAGCCTTGAAACCTGAAAATATCCTTCCAATTTCGTCAACAGACTGTAACCACTTAACCTTGTCATACTCCTTTTTGGGCAACGCCAGCACCTCGCTAACCAACGACTCTAACTTTTTAATGCTTTTGAACACGCCGGTTTAGCTCACATTAAACAGGTTCCAGAAGGCTTGATATCCACTTCGTTGAGGTCCCAACGGCTCATCCTAAAAAAAACGCTCAAACACAACAAGAGGATCAGGGAACTTTTCAGTTAAGTACTTTGCAGTCCACTTTCCGTTGTCATGCCAGAGCGTTTGCAATTCTGTACAATCAACTTGGCACTTTTCTAGCATAAAATCGAGTACATCTGTTGGAATAAACAAGCCGCCTAGAATCCTATTGGTCTGCAGAACGTCAAAGAACTCAGCCATCTCGTCGCTTCGGTACTTTAGCTTGTTTACCTTTATTGCTTGCTCAAGCAGTGTCTCGACTAGCTTGCTCATAGAGACACCCTCCTCTCTTGAAACCTTGGCTGCTGCATCAAGCAGGTTTTCTGAAACAGAAACTAACTTTTTTCCCTTAACTACTGCCATCTACTTTTGTCTTCTCCTTAAGAGATGCCTCTAAGCGGATATTTCCTCGTCCTACTTCGTTAAACGTGATACTGTAGCCAGAGCCGTCTAATATTCCAAGCAGGTATTGATTAAACAGGGACGTGAAGTTTTTAGAGAATCGTGGACTAACCATGCGTATAGCAATTCTCTTTTCATGTCGGTCAAAAGTAAAGCTTGAGATGTTCCACCCGAAAACCTTCAGTTCCATCTCATAAAGGCTAATTGGGTCCTTTGCGCCTCGAGCGATATACCGCTTTGCTACCCAAATGCCCGCATCAAACCAGACTTTCAGTGTTTCCTCGCTTGCTTTTTTAATGGCAATATCGGCGGTGTTGTAGAAGAGACTTTCTAGTACAAGTGTGAAGCTGGCGTCTTGGGCTTCTCTTGTTAACTCGTAGGCATCAACGGTTTCCCGCAGTGAGATACCCATGTCCTCAACTTTTATGGCTACCTCTAACAATTCGTTAACTAGACTAAAGAGTGTAAAGACCGCGCGTTGCTGCGATGGCACTCATCTTGTCAGCCAAGTCCTCCCTGGCAGCAAGCATCTTACGTCTTGTACCAGGAGCAACCATTCTACTCACCTCTACATACAGCGGGGGAACTTTAAAATGATCTATAGAGGCGGGTATAATTTTAAATCTAGTTAGCACCTATTTGTCACTATGGAAGCCTGTGAAGCCCTCAGGCTACCCATCAACAAAGCAACAGTACCAGCCAAACCCAAAAGAAACCTGGAAACCCCAGATACAAACAAGTCAAACCACTCAGAGTGTTAGTATACACTAGACTAAAAGGCCTAAACAATGACGCATAAATAGTTAAACACCTAAAAAAAGCACCCATGGACAACTAAAACACTTGAATCAACCACTATACCAGACAGAACCACAATTAACAGATAGCAAAGACACTACACTACCTAAGCATTCTAAAAGAGGTTTCCACAAAGACAACCAACCAACATTCTTCAACTCACTATTCCAACAACGAATTGCAGACATCAATTCAACACCACTACTTGACCTCATTGACATGGAAGCAGCTTGAGGCTACACAAACAAAGGAAAGTTCAGGGGCTTTAAACTGTACGCCGCCGTTAACCAGCTTGGATTGCCACTGCAAGCACTCGTTACACCCGGTAACCGCTTTGATGGACCGTTTCTTCCCAAGCTGATTGAAGATTTAGAAGCAGATTACGTTTCAGCTGACACAACTTACAGTTCTAAACGGAATTTTAAAGCTACCAGAGACACTGCTGCAAGGCCTCTTATAGCTGATAACCCCCAGAAAGAGGAGAAAGCGCTGCAAAATCGAGTCGGATGCGTTTTTGAGAGCTAAGCGTTATGTAGTTGAGCAGTTCAATGGGCATCTTAAGAGTAATGTTTTGGGTGGGTGTTGGGTTAGGCCTAAGGGGTTTGGTTTAGAAGGCAGCGATGGTTTTGGCTGGTTTGAATTTTTATGATGCTAAAACAATGAGAGCTATTGTTGTTGGCAAGGAAAACCTAAAGGAGCATAAGCAAGTACTGGGCTTGACTCAATAACAAAGGCATGGAACCCTCGAAGACACCAACCCAATGGTATTCACAGGTACCCGCCCAGACTCGCCTAAAGGATAAGTTAACAACCAACCTAATAAAAAATTAATTGCGCACACTTCTATACTTTAAATAAATTTTTGACACACAAGCGTTCAGTAATTAGACAATGATTGTTTTAAGGTATCGTTTGATACTTACAGGCACCCTTTTTTGTATACAAATTATGATCCAAAACGCTCAGGGTTTATGTTGAGCCTGCCTTGTAGTAGGGCCGCCGAATGAAACCATAAGCTTCAAGCGCCGCAGTAATTCCCTGCCCAACCGCCGTGCCAACCTGCTTCACAGGATGATTTGTCACATCACCAGCGCCATAAACACCCTCAAAATTCGTGTGTTGGCATATGTCAATTTTTATGTAGCCATACTCGTCGATTTCAACCCCTGCAATGGCTGCTAGTTGGCTGTTTGGCGTTTCCCCGACCTGCACAAAAACTGCGTCGACTGTAACTTCACTTATTTTTCCTGTCAAATTGTCGATTAGGGTTACTGTGCGAACTTGGCGGTCACCTTTGATTTCCTGAATTTCGGTGTTCCACATGATTTTAACGTTGGATTTTCCCGTCAGGTCTTTAACGAGGGATTCTTCCGCGCGAAACATCGCTCGCCGGTGA
>JAAZFA010000229.1 GCA_012511995.1 Thermoproteota archaeon
CAAAGGAGTTAGAGCAACAGGTTTATGAATCTGCTATGCATGATTTGAGTCGCTTGCGGGCTTTGCAGTCGATGAAGGCTCAAGGTTTAAAGCCTAGAAAGTATGAGTTGATTTCATTAAAACATTAATTTGGTTTGAGTGTTTAATTTTTAGTTTCTATTTATGTATTTAAATACTTTTATTTTGTTCTTCTTTAAATATCGGTGTCTATAAAATAAAAGCTGAGTATAAAAACGTTCAAATATACTCAAAAATCGATGATTTGTTTATAGATTTTGATAACTGGTTAAGCAATCGTTAAAACGCCCTTTATAAACAGATGTTCTTATATACTAACCATTGTATTTAAAAAAGAGAAGCACGTGAGTTGACATGAGTAAACGAAAACCAATCATCAACATACAAAACATAGTCGCTTCGGTTTCACTTAATCAGAAAATCGATTTGCAGAAAATCGTTGAAAAATTTCCTCAGACAGAATACAATCCTAGTGTCTTTCCTGGTCTTGTATTTCGTCTAAAAAAACCTAAAACTGCTACACTTATTTTCGGTACGGGTAAGATGGTTTGTACAGGTGCCAAATCTGAGAAAGAGAGCCGTAGTGCAGTAGAGAAAGTAGTAAAAGAACTTCGCAGTGAAGGTATTCAAATCACGGAAAAACCCGTCGTTATAATCCAAAACATCGTTGCCTCTGCAGAACTCGGTGGAGAAATCGATTTAGAAAGTCTTGTCTATAAACTTAGCCGTGTTATGTATGAACCAGAGCAGTTTCCTGGTGCAGTCTTTCGCATGGATGAACCAAAGGTTGTCTTTTTGATCTTTAGTGCTGGAAAACTTGTTTGTGTCGGTGCAAAGAAAGAAGGACAAGTTTACGAAGCAGTCGATAAAATTCAGGCGCTACTTGAAGAAAAAGAACTTATTTACTATACGTCTTAACTTATTTTCACCCATTGAATCGGCGGCGAACCGCTGGGTTCGCTTCAGCCAGTTTTTTTAATAAACCTTCGAAGGTTTCGTCTGGTGGTAACTCTTTTTTTACGAATACGCCTGTTCTTCCCACTCGCTCACGTTTTAAAAGAGTATGCACTCGATCATAGACTGTTTCTGCTGAAATATGGAGTATTTTTGCGACGTGTTCTTCTTGATTGATGATGCTGCTTTCTATATGTCCTTTTTTTGTTGGTTCTATTAGCATTAATCGTTTATCTACTCCGATAACGCGTGTGCGGGTTTTTAGTTGTGGGAGGTTTAATTCACCGCCGAATTGGTAGAACTCTCGTTCCGCTCGGCGCATATGCATTAGGGGAAAAGTTATAGTTGTGGTTTCGTCGATTTGTATGTGGGCTTTCATGGCGTAATTGGGTGTTGCTTGGACGAGAAAACGGGTGTTTATTGGTATTTTGGCTTTTTCTAGGGCGGTTTCGATGTGGAAGCTGTTTTGTAATTCTGAGATGAATATGTCTACGTCGCTTGTTTGTTTTGTGTCGCCGCGTGCTATGCTTCCGTGGACGGTGGCTTTAAGATGGAATGCTTCTAATGCTGTCATAACTGGTAAAGCTTTGTTTCGTAAAGATTCCAGATGGTTCCAATGTGTGCTGCTGTACGTTATTTCTTTGTATTCTTGGTTTTTTTTGGGTTTAGTTGCCATGTTTTCCAGCTAAATCATGGTTTAAGGTGGCATTGTTTATTTACTTATATGAGCAGAACAGTAAACTGTGACTTGTGATGGATACGCCAGTATGTAGTGTCTGTAAGAAGTATTCTGCTTTTTATTACAGACAGTATTCTGGTGAGCGCCTTTGCAAGAAATGTTTTACTTCGTCGATTGAAGCAAAAGTTCGTACTACTATAACTCGTTATCGTATGCTTAAATTTAATGACCATTTAGCTGTGGCAGTTAGTGGCGGTAAGGATAGTCTTGCATTACTATATATACTTGCAAAATTGCGTAGGTTTAGACCGCAGACAACTTTGACTGCTGTTACAGTTGATGAGGGGATTGAAGGTTATCGTGATGAAGCCTTAATGATTGCGGATAATTTGTGTAAGAAGCTTGATGTTTCGCATCATG
Organism: Thermoproteota archaeon; assembly: GCA_012511995.1. GTDB lineage: Archaea > Thermoproteota > Bathyarchaeia > Bathyarchaeales > Bathycorpusculaceae > Bathycorpusculum. The sequence goes on from JAAZFA010000229.1 coordinate 2,072, forward strand.
TTGTTTCTTTTAAGCAACTTTATGGTTTTACACTTGATGAAATTATTGGCCGTGTCCAAGAAAGGGGGTTATGTGAGTTAACACCTTGTGCTTATTGTGGAGTTTTGCGCAGACGAGCTATGAATGTTGGTGCTCGGGAGATTAAGGCAACTAAATTAGCGACTGGGCACACGCTTGATGACCAAACGCAAACCGTATTGATGAATATTTTTCGGGGGGATATCTCACGTTTAGCCAAAGATAAGCCAATGACTGATGAGGTTCATCGGTTGTTTGTGCAGAAGATTAAGCCTTTTTGTGAGGTTCCTGAAAAAGAAAGTGCTCTCTATGCGTACATTAAAAAGGTTGGTTTTCAGGATACTCCTTGTCCATATGCAAATGAAGCGTTACGTAATGATATCCGTGGATTGCTGAATCGCTTGGATCAGAAGCATACTGGAACTAAATTTGCTGTTTTTAGAGCTGTTGAAAAGTTACGACCTGCGCTTGAATTAACTGTTAAGAAAGAGACTCTTGTTGTTTGTAGTGAATGTGGCGAACCTACTTCGAGTGTTTTGTGTAAGACTTGTGAGATGTTGCACGCGATTCGTTAGGTTGGTTTTCGGTCGAAACCCCTTTGAGTTTTTAAGTGTTTGAGTATTTCTGATGCTTCGAAGGCATTTTTTCCAGCGGCGATTTTTTGTGCTTTTTGTAGGTTTATGGTTGTGCCACAGTATGGGCAATGTTTTGTTTTTTGTGTGTTGGCTGCAAGGGTATAGTTGCCGCATTTTTGGCATTTATAGATGATGGTTGGCTTCATTTTGAGGTTTGCTTCCGAAAGCCTTTTCCACATTCACTTAGATAAGTGTTGGTTAAGGGGAAATATAGAAGTGAGTGGTTCATGAGTAATGATGCTCTTAAGTCTAGGTCCGGTTTGGTAGATTTAGCGGTCCGGTACTTTAAGAAAGAAGGTTTTAAGATTAATAGTGAGAACGTTATGCTTGAGGGTCATAGTGGTGTTTTGCGCCATTTTGATTTGATTGTGCAGAAGGGTCGTTTGGAGCAGGGTGTATGGGTTCGTGATTGGAACCGTACTATCGGCGTTAATGTTATAATTAATCTTGATACTGCTTCTGAGGATGTTGGTTTGTCGAGTCCGATTATGATTGGTGAAAAGTTTAGTGATCATGCTAAGTCGTATTCTAATCGCAGGAAGGTTATTTTGGTTACTAAGCAGAAGATTGGTAGTTTCAGGTAAGTTTTAGGTATTGGTCTAGGGTTCCTTCTTTCTCTAGCGTTCCCATCCAGTCTACTGTGCCGACGATACAGGTTTTACGTTTTTGTAGTATGTCAAGAATGTCTTCTACGATTTTTTGTGGTGTTTTGCCTGTGACGTCGAGTTCGCATATTCTTCCTGCATGGAATTGGACTGCTTCGCCTAGGCATACGTCGATTATTTCTGCTTGGAGGTTTTCATAGAGTTTGTTTCCAGTGTATCCTTTTTGTTCCATGAATGTTTTTAGTTCTTTTGGGTGTCTGCGTAGTACAAAGACTTGGACTTTGTGTTGTGTTGGGGTGACTGCGCTGGCGTAGTGTCCGTCGATTATTATGTTTTGGTTGTTTGTGGTGTTTATGGTTTGGGCGAGTTTTTGTTGCATTGCTTCTTCATTGACGATGGAGGTGCATCTTTCTTTGTCGTCTGATAGTATGAGGTTGTTGTTTTTTGCGTAGTCTGTTAGGTTGATGTATTCTGCGTTTAGTTTTTCTGTTAGTGCTTTGGCGGTTGTGGTTTTTCCGACGGATGGTGTGCCCGTGATTAGAATCACGTGTTTCATAGGGATGGTTTGGGGTTTGGAGGGTTTTATTGGTTTTGGCTGTGGGTTTAGTTGATGCTCTTGTATACGTGTGGTTTGTTTTTTGTGTTTTTGTTTGTGTGTGCGTGAGGGTTTTTGGGGTGTTGGTGTATATATGGTTTGTATATACGCTGTGTTGGTTTTTGTGTTGGGGCGGTGTCTTTGGGTAGTAGTAGTCCATTGTGCCCTGTGTTGGCGGACGACTACTTCTGTTTAACAGCTTCTTTTCATGAGGTTTTATCCCGGGGTTCCTCGTCCCACGTTCAGGCTGTTTACGAGGTTTCTTTTTTGGAATAGCCGATTATTTGGTTTGTGCTGGAATGAGGAAGTCAGTTTTTGTCCTCG
>JAAZFA010000230.1 GCA_012511995.1 Thermoproteota archaeon
CCAAAACAAGTGCCTGGTTATGGTAATGTAGTAAATTTTACTTGCTATCAATCGCTAGGAAAGCTTTAGAACCAGAACTCTGAGTAGCAAAGAAAAAATAAACGCTTGGATTTGCTGCTGTTATGGAGTCAATTGAGTAATCCAGTTGGCGATGGGATCAAAAGAGCCATAACTAAAATTAAAGTTTCAGCTTTTTTCATATTCTTCATCAAGCTTTCAAATTGGTACTCTAAAGAAACCACCTATAAATTTTTCAATCAATGTTTGAGACTGTGTAAAAGTCTGCCTGGTTTTAGAAATTTGCTGACTTCATGTTAAAAGTAGTCGCTACAGCCCTAAAATTTACAATCAATACAACAACCTTTTGAAAACATAGTTTTCATACAGTCTCGTTTCTTGACTAATCCTATCCGCTCATCAAACGCCCGTCTCTCAGCAACCCATCATAAGCGCAACCAAAACATAGCTTCATCATCCTAAAAAATATCAAATACGGAGGTGACATTTTTGTACTTAATTAAAACAGTTCTGTATAGTTAATGGGAAATGCTTAATGCGTTTAGCGTTTAGTCAAATAACAGCGGCATAAGCTCATGATCAAGATAACAAGCCCAGACGACTTCAAAAATAGCGACATTCCAACAGCGCCTGGTGTTTACCTGTATCGGAATGAGGCAGACGAGATTATCTATGTGGGCAAAGCTAAGAACTTGCGCAACCGCGTGAAATCCTACTTTTCAAGTATCTACCAACCCACCAAGACACGACAGCTTTTATTGCATATCAGAAGCATCGACTGGGTAATCGTCAACAACGAAGTCGAAGCGCTACTCTTAGAAAACAAACTAATCAAGCAACACACACCCAAATACAACATTAACCTCAAAGATGCAAAAACCTACGCCTACATCGCCTTAACCCGTGAAACTTTCCCCCGAATTCTGACTAGCCGCAAAGTCAGCCGCAAACTCGAGTCGTTTGGTCCCTACACCGACGGTTACACCCGTCGAGACCTCCAACGACTCGTTACCAAAGTTTACAAGCTCCGCACCTGCAAAAACCTCCACAAACGCGCCTGCCTCAACTACCACATCCACCAATGTAGCGCCCCCTGCACAGGAAAAGTCACCCCAGAAGAATATAATGATCAAGTCAAACAAGCACGCGATTTTTTAAGCGGCAATTATGAAGCAACACTAAAAATGCTCAACAAGAAGATGCAGATAGCATCACAGACAACGCAGTTTGAAACCGCTTTGGAACTGCGCAACCAAATCGCATCTATTCGACTGCTTACCGAGCGACAAATCGTTGATAACGAACGCCACTACGATCAAGACGTCATGGTGTTTCGTCAAGTTGGCGAGAAGATGCTGACAGTACAGATGGGCGTCCGCAAAGGCGTTCTACTCGGCAAAAAAGAGTTCAGCGTGGATTTACAGCCTCAAGTAGAACAAGAATTTTTGAAGGCATACTACACATCTAACCAGATTCCCAGAGAAATCCTACTAAACAAGCCTTGCTGGACCGAGCCCAAAGAAAAAGCAGCACTTGAAGAATTTCTCGCCCAAAAGCGACTCGCACCCGTATCACTTACGGTTCCTAAACGGGCAGACAAACTTGCACTAGTACAGTTAGCAGAGAAGAATTTAGAATACTCTCTAGAAACTGACAGTGCATTGGTTGATTTACAGAACAACCTCAATCTTCCTAGGCTGCCAAAAGTAATAGAGTGTTTTGATATATCTAACCTTGGCACCGAACATGTCGTCTCAGGAATGGTTGTCTTTAAAAATGCCAAGCCTGATAAGAAGAATTACCGCAAATTTAAAATCAAGTCCTTCACTGGTCAAGATGACTTTGCCGCAATCACCGAAGTTGTCAACCGCAGATACAAGCGCCAAATCGAAGAACACGCACAATTACCAGACTTGGTAGTCATTGACGGAGGCCTCGGACAAGTACATGCTGCAAAGACGGCACTAGAAAAGTTGGGACTCAAATTGCCATTAATTGGGTTGGCCAAGGAGCGTGAGGAGATCTATTGCCCCGACGATACAACACCACGTCGTTTTGATAAGAACAGCCGTATGATGCTTCTGCTGCGAAAAATCCGCGATGCCACACATGACTTCTCAATTGGATACAACCGGAAACGTAGAGAAATAAAAATCAGAGAAGAATTCAAACCAAAAAAAGATAGACGCAAAGGTGCCCCAGTAGAATCCGAAGACCGATAAATATCAATATGTACCCCCAACAATTTTTATACGAACCCAAACCGTCTACCTAACCACAGCCAAAGTGGAAACCGATTAAGGAAAACCCAAATGTAACTATCCCGATGACAATTATTGGTCAAAAATTGATGTTTGTAGAAACGCAAAACTCAACCCTAACATTAATGCATCGATGCTTGTTGCAATCGCTAAAATCAGCAACGTATGTAACTTAAGATAAATAGTTCTTTTTTGTATATTTTCTTTCTTAAATCCATCATAGGTCATTTTGACGCCGATTAAAACAAGTAATCCAAAACCTAACCAATGATCCACGATAATGATTAACTTTTCAAAGTTTAGACCTATCGCCCATCCGATGGCTGGCATGAACATCTGAAAACCACTAAGCGCTACTGCTGTTAATAGTACTGCTTTACGCCGATTCTTGGTTATAGTCATGTCGTTAGCATTCGAGACTGCAAACGTATCTATAGCTAAACCAAAAGCGATCAAGGCGACGGTTAAAGCATCTACTAATTACATCTTACCGCTTGCTAGCCCTATTTGGAAATATAGATTTATGCATAATTAGATGTATTTTTTCAAAGCCTCTTCTAACTCGTTAAAATTTTTTATTATTAAATCAGAATGATACACTATCCATGGACTAAGGCACTTGATTGGGGAGACAACGATGACATGTTTACCTTTGCGCTTGGCATAGAACATTTCCATACAAGCTCCCGCAGAGAGAATAGGCAGATACACCACCATGACGTCGCATCGGTCAGCATCGTCAAGGTCACGTTGCACGAAATCAAAGGTAGGTACTTTATCCCACCAGCACTCTTCCGTGCCGTTGTAGATTACTCGTTCACGTTTCCAAGGATCGATAACGTCAAAGCCAACTTTCTGAGCGACTTCAGTGATGGGTACTCGGTACTCCTGCTGTTTTTCCATACCTATTATTGGACCGGAAATGAACACTTTCTTAGCCATATCTAACTCCTCTATTGCACAGATTCTTTAACCCTTAATACTTTTTCTACTCTAAACTGAATTCGCTTAGCTGAGAATGGAAGTAAATATTTTACTTTTTAACTTGTGTGTGCAATATTATCTTATGCGTAGTAGGGAATTAAATCTGGAGCGGTATGAAACCGATAAAGTAAAGAATCGCTACCTAGAAATCTATGATTCCCTTCTTGAACCATGGCTTAAAAGAAAAGTTTCACTTCTGGAAATCGGTTTACATAAAGGTGGTTC
>JAAZFA010000231.1 GCA_012511995.1 Thermoproteota archaeon
CTGTGTAAAAAGTCCGTTTGGTCTTAAAAAGTCGCTAACCTGATGTTAAAATTAACTTTTATAGCACTAAGAAGTACAATCGAACTACCAATATTTACGAAAATAAACCGAGTTTTCACACAGTCTCAAACTTTGACTAAGCTCCTCCCGCCCCCGATCAAACCCTTAACTAGTGGCAGATGGCCAAGTAGCCTGAGATAAGAGGTACTAAAGAGGAGACGACTTTTGATCACCGATTTCTCAGAGCTGACTTGCTATTTTATGTTAAAGCCCATTTGGGGTATAGTTGAGCGTATGCTTGGTGGTGCACATGGTACACTTCTCCATTGTCCGCCCAGATTTTGACTAAAAGCTCGGTAACACTGCCGGGCCATGTCCCATTAAGCGGTAACGTAACGCTCCAAGCAGGGTACAAAACGTTGCCTTCTTTAACAGTTGGCATCAAGTTTGCAGTTATTTTATTTTCTGTTACGTTAAAGCCCGTTACAACCCAATCATCTGACATGCGATAGGAATAATTCTTTATTGCCTCCATAGCGATTGCTATGGCTTGCTCTCTAGAAATATTCACTGTCGTGTCGCCTATTGCATTAGTAGTCCGACGGTCAATAAAGCCAGAGAAAATTCCATCTGCAAAAGCTACATTGATGATAAGGTATTCACATCCATTGATGACGCGAACCCAACGAAAGCCTACCGAGTCGCCAAATGCTGTACCGGTGAGGTCTTTATGAGTAACGGTAAGCTTCAAGTCTCCTGAGATTATAGTTGGATTCTGTGTTGGATCTACGTTTGCTAACATGGCTATCATTTCTGTCGAATCTAAGTTAGAGTAGGCTTGGTATTTCTCTAGAAAACTTTTGGCTGCATCCGTAGTGTTAACATACGCTTTGTCAGTTATGACTGAACCTTTAACGTCTAATTGGCAGTGATAAACTACTCCTTCATAAAATCTCAAAATACAGGTCAGCGAAGAATCCTTTGATTCTAAAGAATATGTTTCTATCGATGACTCCGAGTCTATAATTTTTAATTCGCTAGGGTTACTAAAGTTTGAAGAAAACGGGGGTCTGAAAGTTATGTTATACTGTGAACTGTCGATTGGCAACACATTCTCTATAAAAGCTAATGCTTTGTTTTGCTCTGTTGAACCAGTTGATGGAGCGGAGGGAATTCCAGACGATACTATTACAGTGCCAAGTAGGATGCCAAGAGATACTAGCGCCAAGAGCAAGGCATAGGCTTTTCTCATTTTATTTGCCTCCTGATTGAATCAACCAACTTTTTGATAAAAGGGTTTTCGTCAAGGTTTCTTGACTCAGCTTTCGGAGGCTAGGTCAAACTTTTTTGACTACGCCAAAAGCCGATTTGAAACACGTGTGCTAAAATAATAGAACAGCGTTGATTAAAAAAGGGAAGTTGAGGTTTATTTGCTTCTCTTTTTGACAACCAATGCAATTGATGCCACTGCAATTGCTAGTGTTGCAACCGCTATTACAGCCACCACACCAAGACCAATTGATGCTTCATTAGTCTCTGAGGATAATGGTGAAGGCGATGTTGTTGATGATTCAGAGTCTAAGTTGTTACTTGGTTCGACGCCACCATAAGCTAACTTAGTGCATGAAAAGAGTTCTCCCGAATTAGCCCAAACATAAATGGAGAAACCCTTCACACTACCAGGATAAGTTTGGTTTAGATACAGCTTTACGTTCCAGTAGGGTCTGAGCTCGCTAGAGTTTATAGGATAAGTCTCTATTTGTGCTGTAGTTTGGTCTTCAGTTATGTTAAAACCGCTAACTTTGTAATCATTGGGCATGTCGTATGAGTAAGTCTCTATGTATTTCGTAGCTATATCAATTGCTTGTTCACTTGAAACACTTACCGTTGTATCGCCAATTGAATAGACACCACGGTCATCGCTGAAGGAATAAAGGAGCCC
>JAAZFA010000232.1 GCA_012511995.1 Thermoproteota archaeon
AGTGGACCCTTTTGCCTTAAACGTTGATGACATTATTAGTGTGGTACGGCAGTATTTCCCGCATTGGGATCAACCCGATGAGTTAAAGTTAGATGCTGAGGCTCTACATCATTTAGCCTCAGTTATTCAGCTGCAGAGTGAATGGGTAAAACAGCGTTCTACTTCTTTGTATACTGATCCGTTTCTACTAGAAGAGAAAATTCGCCACACTAGCAAACAGGGTATGATAAAAGTTTTTGCTTCGGCATGGAGTCCTCTTGTTGAGTCTGAGTTGCTCAGTTTGCCAGCTATCATGCAGGGGTTGTTATATTGGGATGGTTTGGTGCCTTTAGGTGACCGCTGGAAAAATGTTGATGTCTCTATTGTAGAAACGAGTTCGGTTAGTAAGGCTGATATGGTTAAAGCTCGTGTGTTAAGTGACAAAGAGTTCGGTGAAGAACTGGAATGTTTCTGGCAAGAGCTTAAACTTGGAGTTAATGAAAAATGTCTTGATGGTAAAATTGCTTACTGGGACTTTGTTGGTGCAGAAAGCTATGAGGAAACAGTGCACCGTGCTTTTTTAACGGCGTTTCTTGTAACTTATGGCTATGCTACTTTAGAGATTGACCGTCTGGAGGAGACTGTTGATATTATTCCCTTTGAGGTTGCGCGTTTTGAGCCTCTTTCGGTTCAATCTGTTTCTGTTCCGATTGCAGTTTCGGTTGAGGACTGGCAGAAATGGAAGGAAGGTAAACAGTTATGAGTGCTAAACGTAAAGGGCAGTACGCAGGGAAAGTCAAGAAGGCTAGCCAGATGCTTTTTTATAAGCGCCATGTTAAGCCGGGCGTGAAGGGTTGGGAACTCCACAAGGCGCTGGGTAATGATTATCCAAAGGTGCTCGGTGTGCTTGATGATTACTTGAAGCCGTTGGATATGCAAGTTAAAGTGGTCTTTGAAGAAGAGAAGCAGCCTGAGAAACCGACTATCGAAGAACTCGATAAGGCTCGCTTTTTTGTTACTCTCCGTAATGTTGCTACTAAGGACAAGCTTATGGGTTGGCGGGTAGATGATCTTGCAGGTTTAGCCATAGCCATAAGTTATATTGTTAGTAACAAAGGTCAAGTTGCGCGTAAGGATGTGGAGAAGTTGTTGGGGGAGAAAATTCCTAACTGGAAAGTTGGTTTAAACCTTGATCGCTATGTTCGTTATGGTTATCTTATGCAAGATGATAAAGGGCAGCTATGTCTTGATTGGCGTACTAGAGCTGAGGTGGACCAGAAGAAGCTGATTGAGCTGTTATTATCTTTTGATACGGAAGCAGATGCATCTGAAATGGTCGATAGTAATTAACCCATTAGTGTTAGTGCTTGCTAATTTTTGAAGAATGTCTCTAACTTTGAGTTGCCGCTTTTTTTTAGTACCGTTGCGCAGTCTTTGGGGTCGAGTGCTTTGAATTCAAGACCCATTGAAGTAAGTAGTCCTTGCACGTCTTTTGCTAAAGCTGGTGCAATCAAAACTGCTCTGATTTCGCGATTTACTTTGGCTTTGATGGGTTCTATGTATTTGGCGAGTTGGAGTACGTTTTCTTTTGTTGCTGTTTTGCGTTTAACCTCAATTATTACCATTTTACCGTTTTTGTCTTCGCCGTAGATATCTACGAATCCAGGTTCTACGTGTTTTTCCCAACTTATGGGTTTGAATCCTGTTTCAAATAGTTCGGGTTTGAGTAGGATTGCACGGTGCATGTCGTCTTCGCTGGCGTGTAGTATGAATTCGCCGCTGTCTTTTAGGTAAAGCGAGTTTACTGTTAGTATGGTAGTGAACATTACCTTGACGCTTTCATGGGGTTTGCGGCGAACCCCTTGAATCATTAAGGTTTCGTCTTTTATTTCTACGTGGAAGATTGCGCCGGATGGTTGCCAATTTACTGGTTCGTATCCGGTTGGTCGATGTACTAGCAGGGAACCATCTGATTTGATGATTAGTAGTCGTTCGCCGTTTTCAAGTGTTGAGTTTGCTCTGCCGGTATAACGTACGCTGCAGTCGCCTGCTATGATGAGCGTTTTACGTTGTGTGAACGCCCGCTCTATTGTAATGGCGGCTTCTGCTAAAGTTGGTTTTTTTAGGATGGAGAGTTTTTCGGATGCCAAACTTGTCAGCCAAAGTATTTTAGGTAGTACTTGGGTACATAAATAATTCCTGAAGGAACTACATTTATGGCTTGGAGAAGCAAGCGTAGAGTCATGCACGCTTACGACGTGACCAATGAGTTATACGATGAGCGTTATCGAGCAGAGCAGCAGTGTAAATATTATAAAGCAATGGAATTTGTTGAGGTGCAAGGTTTTGTTGTGATTGATGTTGGTTGTGGTTCAGGGCTTTTTTTGCAAAAAGTAAGTGTTGGAGCAAACTTTGTTGTAGGCATAGATATTTCTCGTAAACTCCTTAGAAAAGCCAAGCACTATGCCGCATTAAATGTAGACGTAGTACAGGCAGACGCAGATTATCTGCCATTTCTTGATTGTATGTTTGGCGTTGTTTTCTCCTTTACAGTATTACAGAATTTGCCAAAACCAGCAAAGACCCTGCAGGAAATAAAACGAATAATAAAAAAAGACGGCAAAGTCGTTATTACTGGACTTAAAAAGGCGTTTCCACAGACGAGGTTTCACGATTTAATCATGGCAAGTGGCATGAAAACTATAGTTTTTGATGATGAGGAAGCCCTAAACTGCTACATAACCGTTCTGACTGCTTTGTAGTTGGATGCTGTTTTAAAGCAATATAGTGACTGCCAATAAAATATTTGTTTTTCCGTTCAATATTTACATTTCAGGTGGTAGTTGTGGAAACGGCTTTGTAAAAGTGTTTTAGTTACTATTTAGCAGTTGAACATCTGCTATTTCACCTGTGTCTGCCCATACACCTACTGAAGCACTGCTAAATCCTGCTGAAACAGTTTGGTCTAACTCTAAAACAACATACCAGTATGGAACCAGTGCAACCGAGTTGCCTCGTGGATGTGGAATCATCTCAACTGAGACTGTACACTGAATGGGTAAACCGTGGAATTCTGTGCCATTAATCACCCAATCTCTCGCTTGTATGTAGTTTTTTGCGATAGTTTCGGCTTGTGTGCTGTTATAGTTTACGTTAGTGTTTGCGATTGTAAATAGGAAGTACCCGTCTGTTAATGCTATCAAAACGCCATTGTTAAATGTCATTCTTAGGCTTTTTGCGCTAAAATCAATATCGTCTTGGGTGTAGAGCCAGAGGTATTCGGTGTTGTCGCTGAATGTAGTGGTTTGTAGCTTCAAGGTTCCGGTTGTTATGGTATTGTTATCTGTGTTTATTTGGTCTAGGAGATTGCGCATATCCGCTAAGTATGCATGGTTACTGTATGTGTTATAACGGTTCAGTGCGGCTTTAACTATCTCTAAGTTATCGTCTGGTGGGTTTTGTATAAGCTTTGGTGTGCTTGTTATGTCA
>JAAZFA010000233.1 GCA_012511995.1 Thermoproteota archaeon
CTGTGTATTGCTGTATTATTTGCCATGTGGAATGTTCCCCAATGGGCTACATTGGCTAATGCTATCCTAGTTATCACGGTGTTGATAACATGTATTACATCTTTTGTTTTTGTAAAGAAAAAGATTTGGCAACACATTCCAGTTTCGTAGAGAACCCTTGAAGACAAACATTAAGTTTAGGTCTTTATGGGTGTAAGAAGATAAATACACTGTTGCAATAACCATCCAGATATCAGTTAAGAGTAAACAGGTGAATTAACTATGAAATACATACTCGTTGTTGGAGATGGGATGTCGGATTATCCGATTGCAGAGTTAGGAGGTAAAACTCCACTTCAAGCTGCAAACAAGCCCTACATGGACGCGATTGCAATGAAGGGTAAAAATGGGTTAATTAAAACCATCCCTAACGAGTGTACACCAGGTTCAGATGTAGCTATATGTTCTGTTCTGGGATATGATCCAAGGGTTTACTGCACCGGCAGAGGTGCTCTTGAAGCGCCCTCGAGAGGAATTCAGTTAGGTCCTAATGACACTGCTTATCGCTGTAATCTTATCACTGAAGAAAACGGCGCTATAGTAGATTATTCAGCGGGGCATATAACCACTGAAGAAGCAACTGAGTTGATAAATGCAGTTAAGAAGGCGTTTGATAAACCAAACAATGTTGAATTTTATTCAGGGTTAGATTACCGTCATTTTTTGATCCTACGCAACTTTAAAAATCCAGAGCAAATAAAATGTATCCCACCGCATGATGCGCGAGGTGTTTTAGTCACAGATGTTCTTCCAAAAGCTATGGCGCCCGAAGCAGAATCAACAGCGCAATTGCTCCGTGATATGATAGTTAAATCTAGGGATATTCTACTGAATCACCCGGTAAATATTGCTCGGGAAATGATGGGTAAGTGTATGGGTAACTTGATTTGGCCTTGGGGCGGGGGTAAAAAACCATCTATGCCTGATTTGAAAGAGAAAATTGGTTTAAAATCTGCTGTTATTTCTGCAGTTGACTTAGTCAAAGGCATCGGTACTTATGCGGGTATGCAAATCATTGAGGTTAAAGGCGCTACAGGTCTCTATGATACTAATTATGAAGGTAAAGCAGATGCTGCCTTAGAAGCGCTCAAAACTAATGATTTAGTTTTTGTGCATGTGGAAGCGCCAGATGAAGCTGGACATGTTGGGAATTTTGATTTAAAAGTGAAGACTATTGAAGATTTAGACAAGCGCTGTATCGGTAGAATCGTTGACGGCATGGTTGAGCCATACGCAATCGCCATCCTGCCAGATCACCCAACGCCTATTAAAACTAGAACGCATTCGCGTGATCCAGTGCCATTCGTGGTGGCAGCACCATCGATTGAACCAGACGGTGTTACCATGTTTGACGAAATTTCTGCTAAACAAGGGGGTTATGGTTTGGTTGAAAAAGAGTATTTAATTTCTTTACTTACCTCTAAAATATAAGGGATAAATAGTTTTAGGTTTTTTGGGGTTGGTTGGTTTCTTGTTTGGCATTTATATCTTTGATGCGTTTTTTCATGACGTTTTTGATTTCTGGGTCGTCTTCTTGGCGGATGGCATCTTCTAAGAGTTTCTTTGCAGTAGGTAAGCTTTTTGTTCCAAAGAGTTTTGCAAATTTGCTACTACGTTTTTCGAGTATGCGGAAGTAGCGTGGTAGGACGCAGACGAAGTTGAGTGGGTAGCGTTTGCCTTTGTCGAGGTCTACAACGACTAGTTGGACTCGTTCTTGTGGTATGTTGCCGTTTTTGACAGCGTATATTTTTAGGTTCATTATCCCCAACTCTTCTTTGATCTATACATTTTTTTACTAATCACAAGTTGCACGAATTATTATAACTGCTCATAGATTATAACAATATTAAACTTTCCCAGAAAACTCTCCAAATCTACAAGTTAACGTATCGTAGAAATTAGCAAAAAAAATCTAAAAAATTCTGTGGTTCAACTGGTAGTTTATGTTTACTGTTAGTCAGTTTTTAACGTTTAGTTCTTTTTTTCTAATTAAGGCTACTACTGTAAAAGGAACCATCAGTTAGGTCGTCCATTAATTGATGGGGTCCACCTCTCAATTAAGAAAAATATCATCTCGCTATCATTCATAATTCATTGTTTTCTAAAAGAAACAAATTAAATGCTCATGGTAAAAAAGAAAAAGAATTGTTGTTTGCAGGATAAATTTGTGTCGAGATGGCGACCACGCTGGAATTCGAGCTCTGGCATGAAGGTGTCTGTTTGCCGTTTTTTGGGTCAACTGCTTTTCTGGGGGCTACTCGATTATGCTCTGCGTCGGTTCTTGATTGTTTAGTTTTTGGAAAATCTTTTATAGCGGAATGCTATGTAAAAACTTACAATACGTTGAAAATATTTACAAGGGACTGGCAAAAATGAAGAACCTAAACCTAAAACCTAAAGCAACAACTAAACAAATTGCCTTGATAGCAGTTTTTTCTGCAATATATGCTGCTATGCGAATAATACCAACATTTCCAATCATCGGCACGGGTGGCGCCTTTTCAATTGCAGACATTCTAGCACCCATATATGGCATCATTCTTGGACCGTACCTTGGTGGAGCAAGCGTAATAATAGGCACATTCATAGGCATGAGTGCAAAAGCTCCGATATTCTTAGGTTTAGACTTTCTTCCAGGTTTCATAAACGCCGTTGCATTAGGCTTCCTTGTTAGACGAAAATGGTTACCAGTTGTTATACTAAACGCTGTTTTGCTTTTTGCGTTTGTTCTAAGCCCCTTAACGTTAAACTTTGTGAACATTCCAATTGGCAACTCAAACTTATCAATTCCTTACACTTGGTTACACATAACTGCATTCATAGTGTTGTTGTCGCCCTTAGGAATGAAAGCGGGAAAATGGATTCAGACAGAAAAGATAAAAGCTTCCCACACTAAGAACTCTCGTTTTTCGTTTATTCGGCGGATTTGGTCAAAGCGAATTGTTGGCTTTGCGACATTAGCATTTATCGGAACAATGATGCAGCACTTGACTGGAAACATACTTTTTGAAAACCTATTCGTTAATGTCACACATGTTTTCACGCCTGAAAGTATTATGGGCTATTGGGTCACTGTTTTCTTTGTTTACCCATGGGAACGCTTAGTCCTCATAATCTTGGCAGTGGTAGTTGGTTTGCCTTTATTTTATGTTCTAACCAAAACAAGGCTGATACAAATATCAAATCCAAAAGCCATTGAAGATAAAAAATCTCTCACCACTTCTTCTTAAAAATTTCATTATCTTGTAAGTATTCTTTTCCTGTTTTTAGAGCCACCTCAGCCTTCTGCAATTCATTTCCAAGGTAAGCCGCATGGTCTAACTGTGAAACTAAACCTAAATGTACAATCGTAGAGTAAACGGTTTCAGCAGTTTTACCCTTAATAATGTTGACTGGCTTGTCCATTGTAGCTGAAGTGAACTGCATTGCAACAATGGCTTGTTCATTTCGGTCTACGGCGATTTTAAACATACTCTCACTGTCAAGAATCGCAGGTTCAACCTCAACCGTTGCCCAAGTAACCTTTGCCTCGGATTCCATTTGGGCGTTGTAGGGTTCTTCTCTTGAGCGCTTATCCTTCAAAACCAATAATTCTACACCCAAATCCTTAGGCACTGAACCCCGTTTTTTTGCAAGGTACATCATTTTGGCAGCCTCAACCTCTTCGCGGGCGGTTCCTTTGGTTTTAGAGCTTTTCTCGGTTGCCAACATTATGCAGGCGCCAACTTCGCTAGATAAGCGTGCCAACAGCGCGTTTAAACCGATGGAGTCAGCGTCAAAAAGCTCCGTAACGTTGGCAACTCCAACGAACAGGGGCACGTTTGGGTTGCGGTTGCCGAATTCTTGATAGGCGATAAATGATTCTAGCACGTTTGAGGGCTCTAAAATTAGATCAGCAATTATTTTGGTGAAACCCAGCTTTCGCGCTTTTGCGATTAGCTCTTCAAGCAGTTTTACACGTTCTTGGGCAGTTTTGGGAAAGTAGCCTTCGCGCTGGTTAGTGGGAATAATCACAATTGGGACGTCGTTGGCAAACGGAGCGATTTCTTCAAGGTTGCCTGCGTCTGCGCTTACGATTAAATCGGCGCCAACTGAAACTGCAGCTTTAATTTCTTCTGGGTCAAGGGTATCAATACTGACAGGCACATCCACCACGGCTTTTACTGCCTTAACCATGCGTTTTGCTTTCTCAGGGTTACTCTGCCCCGCCAGCATTCCCAAATCAATGATGTGTGCTCCTTGGGCAACAAATCGTTTTGCAAAAAACTGAATTTCTGTGTCATCCATCAAGGCGGCATCCACAATTTCAGCCATAACACGCATGGGCAATTCTTTGCTGATTACCAGATTCTTGATGAGCATGCTTCCGGGTTTTTTGAGAAACTCTTTACTGTTTTGTTCGGCGTGTTCTATTTCTCTTAGAGCTTGCTTAGTTAGGATGTCTCTGAGTAGGTCGCATGCAGGTACGGTCATGGAGAGTTGAACTTTATGGAGCATATTAAGGATGACGGGTAGGTCTGCGGCGTATTTTGGTCCTTTAAAAGTTGGTACACCAAAAGTTTGGGTAATGGTCGAGGTGTTTCCTTGACTGAGTCCAGGAACCAAGATCATGTTGATGTCTTTGAGGCTTTTAGTTTTTAGGGCTTGAATGATTGTTTGCGGGTTTAAGAATGCTGCGACTTGGACATTAAGGGCAAAGACTTCTGTTTTGACA
>JAAZFA010000234.1 GCA_012511995.1 Thermoproteota archaeon
AATGGTTTAAGGCATAGTACAGTTAACTATTAGCAATGATTGTTTGATTTTGAAATTCGCCCCTTATCTTCTGGTGCGGATACACTTTTGTTGAAGCGAGGTTACAACCCTCATCTAAGATAACATCGTCAGCAACTACACTTACTGCACTAACCTTCGTTGGACAACTGCAACTTGAGTTAACTGCTACATGCCTACCAATAATACTGTCATAGATCTCTGTGTAATCACCGACTATTACGCGGTCTAAAATTGCTGAATTAATAATTGTCGCGTTTTTCCCTATTCGTGTATAGTTGTCAATGCAGGAATTGACTATACGTGCTCCATCTTCTATTTCACAATGGCGTCCAATCAAAACAGCGCCTTCTACAGTAATTTTCTTCTGCTTAATTTTCTGGATAATGTCTTGTCGACGCTTCTCGGAATCATCACTCTCGCCTTGGATGAAAATCAAGGAATTATCCGATAACCTACCACCGAAATCGCGTAAAGTTGAAAAACTACCATGCAGTAGATTCTTCATAGCATCCAAATAACTCTTAGGTGTACCAACATCAAACCAGTTACCCTTAAGTGTATAACCATACACAGGACGACCTGTTGAAATCACATAAGGGATAAAATCATAACCAAAATCTAAACGATTCTTTTCTTTAATAATCTGCTGAACACCCTTTTCTTTGAAGATCTTTCGAATTTCTGGCGAAATCAAATACAACCCAGTGTTAGCTAAATTACTTGGTGCGTCTTTAGGAAGCGGTTTCTCAACAAACTTTAAGATACGTCCAGAATTGTCTATGTCTGCTATCCCTAAACCTTCAACGTTATCCACTTCTCGAAGAACAATAGTTAAACAGGATTCTTTCGCCCTATGAAAATCCATAAGGTTCTTCACCTTTAAATCAAAAATATTATCACCTTGGGCAGCGAAAATGGGACTATTAAGCTCATAGTATTCAATATTTATACGAGCAGAATCTGCACTCCCCAAATCAGGAACATTTGGCTGATATTTTATGTGAATATGTGGTTTTATATTATATGTTGCTGAAAAACCTGCGCCAGACTCGAAATAGTCATAGAGGTCTCGATAGTTGGTGTAACCCTTAACACCAAAAATAAAATTTCTGATACCTTGACTTGCCAGCGACAAAAGCGAGAACTCAACAAGCGGTCTGTTAAGCAAGCGAAGACATGCTTTGCTAGTATCAGCTGTTAATGGGAGAAGTCGGGTTGCTTTCCCGCCGACTGGAATGATTACCCGTATTTTTTCAGGCGAATAGTTGTCACCTACGAGTGGTGCATATTTGTCGCTCAAGCCGCGTCTACCACTTAAGGAAAGCTTGGTTAAGTCTTTTAATGTTTCTCATTTTCCGCTAAATAGCCAAAGTTCATAGCTGTTTTTTAAAGGTGGGTATTCTAGTCAAATGTATACTGACAATTAAAGCAATAGCTAAAAGTACAATTTGCATAATCAAAATTTTGTCTACAACAAAAAACGTTGAATAAAGAATAGCAATCCACAAAAACGATATTGCAAGTACCTTTGTTTTCATCGGGATACCCCTACCAGCTTGATAATTTCTAATGTATTCACCAAACCACCTATTGCTCATTAGCCACTTATGCATCCGCTCAGAACTACGAAGGTAACAGGCTGCAGTTATTAGCAAAAAAGGTGTAGTTGGTAAAATGGGTAAAACAATGCCAATGATACCCAAGGCAAGCGAGGCAGTACCTGCAACTATTAACAATGCTCTAACGGTTCTTCGTTTATTAATTTTTAAAGAAGCCGTTGGTTCGTGGTTTGTCATGTTTCTTGTTTGAAGTATATACGATAATAAAAATCCACCGTTTACACTTAAACCTGTTTGACTTAAAAATCATTGAATATAAAAACAATGCCAAGAGAACATAACAATGCACTGTTTAAATGAACAATCTTCTAAGCAAATAAATAGAAACTATACCGTTGATTTGTATAGTTGAAGAAAAATATATGCCAATAATAGACGAAAAAGAACGTGAAGAGGGCAAATGAAAGTTGTTCACGCACAAAACAAATCAGTGCTGCTAATTAAGAAAAACAACAAAATCTTTGTTACTGACGATCGATGTTCACACATGGGTCGCAAGTTTTCAGGCGGCAACTTGATGAATTTATTATTATTTGTCCCTGTCACGACTAGCATTTTAACCTAGAAGCTGGTGAATATGTAAATGACTCATTGTATACTTTGACCACCTACCCCTTTAAGGTATAAACAGGAAAAATTTGAGCACAACTGGAAGAAGTTTTCTAAAAATGTAGATAGGAAACTACCATTGCGGTAATTCCTATGGATACTTTATTGGTTGTAGACCCTGATTTCAACGATGAATTTTGCAAACATGTTAGCAATCGTTGCATACCCGTCTGAACCGACGAATGAAACCATCAAATACGCATTATCTTCAAAGTCTAAGTTTGTGCTTGTACCGTTTAGATGATAAGCAAGTATCATATTTACTGAGCTACTGGGTGTCGCTACAGAAGCGGTTGTAGGATTATACATCGTTAAACCCGAACCAGTCACTTCCGAATAAGTATAGTTTTTTACGTAACCATCTATTGCTTTGATACTAAGAATCTGCCCGCTAGACATACCACCAATTTCAGTTAGCAAACTCATCATCGGAACACCAGCGTATGTTCCATAATCAAAGACACCCCTATCGCTCTTGTATTTACCTCCGAGTCCTGAAATCATCGCATATGATACGAGGTCATCTTGGTCAAGTGTTACAGTGCTGTTGTCAGCTCCGATAATGGTAACCTTTGTATCGGCTATGGTTATGGTGGGTGATAGTGTAGCTGTGGGGTTTTGCGTAGGTTGGGATGTAGTGGTAGGTTCGATTGTCGGTTTAGGAGTTGACGAAGCAGTGGGTTGCGGGGTTTGTATAGGGTTGATTTGTAGTTTAACAATCATCTTTCCCCATACATTGCCGGGGGTTGCCAGGCCTTCAACGCCTAAAACACCCATCTGCAGGGGACCATCGTCACTTGATAAAGCTAAACCATCTTTGTAATAGATTACAACCAGTTTTAATGGTTGAGTTGCTGCAGTAACGTTTGCAGAAGTATTGTATGTTATATAGTCTTCACCGTTTACTGCTTGCTTGTAATTGTATGTGTTTGCGTAGCCATCTTGAGCTATAGCGGTTAGTGTTTCTCCGTCTTTCATGCCTCCGACTAAATCTAGTAGGTCAGTAACCGCTATGCCTGTGTAGGTTCCTTCGTTTTTTATTTGATTGTTTGACATTTTAGCACCTTTACCTGTGTATGCTTCGAGGGTTGCTATGTCGGATTCTGTTAGTGTTTTTGTTGTGCCATCGCTGCCAACGAGTGTTAGCGTCATTGCGGGTAAGTTATTGTTTTGATCTGTGGGTTTTGAGAGTATGTAGTTGGCGGCTACTAATGAGATTGACGTAACTATTATGATGATTACAATTACTGCTAAGAGTTTAGTGTTAAAGTTTTTTTTCTTGATGCCCATACTTTTCGCCTTTGAGGATACAAGATATTGCGATATTACTATTTAATCATATCGGGTTCTTTAGTAGAATAAATCAGTAAACAATAGAACGCCAAATTGACAAAAAAACATACTTCAACGATGCCTAACATCCAAATGTGTCCTCACAAGAAATACACAAACAACCAGAAAAACGACTATAAACATAACAACTAAAGCAAATTCAGAAACCAAAGAAAAACCACGATTCACCAATAAATCATTATAAAAAGGAGTATCCAAAATGAAATCGTTGTTTGAATCATCCAAAAATTTATTCAAATAGACACTAAACGTTTGCACATCAATAGTCCCTTCTGCAACATTAACCATCAAGATTCTAGCACAAGCAGCACCATACCGATTATATGCATCCTGCTGATTGAACAATAACTCGTGACGATCACCCACCCTCGTGCGATTGCCCGATGTTGGATGATAATGACCATTAAGCGTTAAAAACACGTTAGCGTGTTTGTCCAACACCGTATTCTTGAGATTGGTCGCCCATTCATCGTATTTGCATTGTCTATTTAGATATGCATGGGTTGCAACTATTGCATGTGCTTGAGGATTAGCATCCAAAACACCTCTCACCCAATCTAGGACAGATTCATTTGCATAATCAGCGATGCATACGACTAAACATTCCCAACCTGATATATCAAATATTGCTGCATTGTTCATTCCATCATCTTTTGTACTAACCCAGTATGGTTTAGCAGCTAGCGACTCTGGATTAAATGCAGTATATTGGTTGCCTATCCAGTAAGACCTGTTGTAGTCATGATTGCCAACGTTCCAACAGTAAGGAATACCGTTGTCAAGCAATATCCCCATGGATTGGTTTGCGTTCAGCCATTGCGTACGGTTGCCTTCATCATTTACGAGGTCTCCTGTATGCACCACCATTTTAACATTATAAACATCCTTGTTTTCAACTATCCAGCGACATAATTGATCATTGTAAATAGCGTTACTTTCTGATAGGTACTGGGTGTCGGTAATCCAAACAATCGAAAATTTCTCCGTTTCGTTCAAAGTTGGGGTTGCTTGTGCAACAACTGGTGATAGACCAGCCAGGATTACTAAAAACGAGGCGTAAATGCATATGTGAATGTCGCAATGTTTTTTCAATATGTTTCTCTCAGTTAAGATTTAAAAACAAATCATCGATATTACTATTAAATACTATCGGTCTTTCTCATAAAAATAGTCTTCTTAACACACCAACGCTTTACTCTTAAACTCATAAGACCTACAAAACTCCCAAAAAACCTCAGAAGGATTAAGCAACGCTCTCTTAGGTCTAACCATATAAAGTGTACGCGCCGTTTTTGTGCCCACGATTGGAATAACCTTTACAAGTCCTGCAGCTTGGGCTTTTCTAGCAGCAATCGACGAAACAATGCTTATGCCCCTACCCTCAGAAACGGCTGTTATCACTGACGATGTACTGCCAACTTCAAACGCAACTTTAATGTCTTCGAGGTTAATGCAATTTGTTTTTAACATTTTTATTATTTCAAGCCTTGTACCAGATGTTTCTTCGCGCATTATAAATTGGTAGTCTAAAGCATCTGAAAGCTTGACCTCTTTATACTCAGCTAAATCATGATTACATACAGTAATCAAAACTAGCTGATCTTGACCTATTTTAAGAAATTCAAACTCATTTTCAAAACCTTCTTTTGTTCCAACTGCCGCAAACTCTGCGTCGTTTGCCAATAAACTTGCAAGGCTAACCAGGCTATCTTGAGCTTTAATTTTAAATTTTATTTCAGGGTATTTTTGTTGAAAATCACCGATTAAACCAGGAATAATATGTTCTTCTGTTATTGTGCTGGCCACTATTCGGATTATTCCTGAGAGGGTATGTTTGACATTGGAAATTTTTGCTTTTGCATCCGCGCCTTGCTTTAAAATTTCTTCCGCTGCCTTCTTGAGAATTAC
Organism: Thermoproteota archaeon; assembly: GCA_012511995.1. Taxonomy (GTDB): domain Archaea; phylum Thermoproteota; class Bathyarchaeia; order Bathyarchaeales; family Bathycorpusculaceae; genus Bathycorpusculum. Next base: position 5,511 of record JAAZFA010000234.1, read on the forward strand.
ACCTGCTTCTGTTATTTCTACCCCCTTTGCAGTACGTTTGAAAAGTTCCTCTTCAAAGTATCCTTCTAAGGCAGCGATGTGGTGGCTAACGGTGCCCTGACTGATTTTTAGCTCTTTAGCGGCGATAGAAAAACTACAATTTCTTTCCACGGTGAGAAAAGTGTTTAAATAGTCAAATCGAATGTTTTCCATGCGCTTTTTTGCTCCAGCAAATAACGTATGTTGCGAATCTATATATTAATCCATGGATAAATATCACAAATGCCTTATATTGGTTTTTTTAATAACTAATATTGACAATTTAGTGATGCATTATGACAAATTTCACTATCATAATCTTTGAAGCTCCCTATGCAAAAGAGCGTGCTCTATCTGCACTCCGTTTCGCTTGGACTGCCGACATAGAAGGTAATAAAGTAAGAATTTGGCTATTTGAAAACGGTGTCTATCTAGCTAAAAGAGGTCAAAAACCGGCACAAGGCCTAACCAATTATGGTCAAATGCTTGAAGGCATGATAGAAGGAGGTGTAGAAGTCAAAGCGTGTGGTGTATGTGCTGATGCTCGCGGTTTAACTCAAGCAGACTTAATTGAGGGCGTCAAGCTTGCAACTATACATGACTTGGTTGATTGGATTTCAAACAGTGATAAAGTTCTCACTTTTTAGTGTGGTTATTTATGAATTTTGAAAAAATTGACGTTAAAGGAAAAATGTGTCCAATACCCGTGGCTCTAACAAAACGGAAATTAGATTCTATGAAGTCAGGGGAAATGCTCGAAGTCGTTGGTGAAGGGGACTTAGAGTTTGAAAATATTCAACGCTGGGTAATAAATAATGCTCATGAAGTAGTCAAGGTCGATAAGTCAGGTAACGAATTTAGTTTACTGGTTAAGAAACATTAATTACGCATTGGTTTTTTTAATAATTAAAATGCAAATTATTAATATACAACGTTAGACTGATAATAGTAGATCATACAATGAAAGCTCAAGGTTTCCTGGAGATTCAAACTCGTGTTGAAGCGTTCCTCAAAACCATTTCAGCGAAAAAGCAAAATAGCTTGCTTTAAATTGAAAAATTTTCTTTCGATTAATCAGTGTGGAGAATAAAAATGACCTATCGATTGACAAAAGTTGTTCCCGTTCATGGATGTAGCTGTAAGCTTCCCCAATACCAACTTGGCGAATTACTCGATCAAGCCGGTATGACTGGCATTTTTGGTCCTGAGGTGCTATCTGGTCCATGGGAAAACAGCAGTGTTATTAAAATCGCAGACAATATGGCAGTTTTAAACACCTTGGATTTTTTTACTCCAATGGTTGATGAACCCGAAATTCAAGGACGAATCGCTGGAAGCAACGTTACTAGCGACATCTATACATTGGGTGTAACAAAAATTGTAAGTGTGCTTACAATAATGGCTTTTCCAGAAAATATGCCGCCCGAAATAGCGGTAGGTATGCTCAAAGGATTAAGTGACTTCTGTCGTGAGATAGATGCTCCAATTGTTGGTGGACATACCATCCGCAATCCATGGCCTATTATTGGTGGCGCCGCGACAGGCATCAGTAATCCTGAAAAAATCGTTTATACAAAGGGTGCGAAACAAGGCGATCTTTTGTTTTTAACAAAACCCATAGGAATAGCTCCAGCGATGGCGGCATATCGTATGCAAAAAGACGAAGAGGGCAAAGATTTCTTGGAAACTATACCTACTGACGTTGTTGAGTCTGCTATAAAGGGCGCTATCACAGGTATGGTAACTTCTAATAAACCTGTTGCAGAGGCGATACAGCAGGTGCCGGTTCATGCAGCAACAGATGTAACAGGTTTTGGATTAAAAGGACATGCTTCAAATATGGCGATGCTAAGCAAAGTCGATATAGTTATCGACAAGCTCTGGGTGATAAATGGAACCCCTCAACTCGCCGAGACCTTTGGTTATCCACTCTTATCTGGTGAGTCTAAGGAGACTGCTGGAGGTATACTCATTGCGGTTGCTAAAGGGAACGCTGATTCATTACAAAGTGAATTAGATAAACGAAAAGTGGGGTATTGTGAGGTGGGTTACGTCAAAGAAGGTCCCGGTACTGTTACAGTGTTAAAGGATGCTAAAGTAATAGAAAACTAATCTCTACATATGGTAAAAGAAAGAAAATAGCATTGCTGTATTAAAAGTTGCTAATAATGACTAAGATTACTTTACCTCTATAGCTACAACATCTCTAATCCAACGTTGAGAAAACTCGTCATCAGCGATTATTAAACGGAATGGTCCCTCTCCCCCTTCACTTAGTGAAGACATCATAGTGCCATCTTTCTTGTAAGCGATGAAAACCGACGGTTTTTGAACCTCTTCGATCGTCAAAGTTGTTCCATACCCATCTGAAGCTTGAATATATACCGAAGTAGTATCGCTTTGTATTTGTGCTCGATTTAGAATTTCAACCAGAGTAACACCGGTATAGGTAAAGTTCCCATTTCCACCTTGATGTCCATTAACGGTGACTTTTGTGCTGATGACGGTGTAGGCCTCTAATTCAGTGAGTGTTAAGTTAGTTGGTTGATCTACGGCACCCTTGATCTGCAAGGTTCCTTTTGGTTGCGCGATATCTGGATGCGTATAATAGTATAGGGGAATTACTGCTATTATTAAGGTTATAAAGACTATGAATGCTATTTTTGTTGTTTTATTCATTTTCTCACCTAAATTTATCTATAAATCCAATTTTCGATAGTCTGGCAAGGATTAAGTTAGCTATAAATCCGCCGATAAGACCGCTTATTGCAGCCACAACAATCAGGAATGTGAGTACGATTGTTGGTAAAAAAAGAACTAAAGAGCCTACGAGTAGTGTTCCAACTACATTAGCAATTGAAGAAGCAATCATGCAGCATCCAAGGCAACATGCCTTGTGTCGAATAATTAAATAGAATCCATCGATTGCTACGCCGGGTCCAAGGTATATGAGAAATGAAAG
>JAAZFA010000235.1 GCA_012511995.1 Thermoproteota archaeon
CTGCCACCAGCTGCAGAATCTGCTATGGTACTGAAGGGTAAGCCGTTTACTGCTGCACCTTTAAAGTTTCGATCTACGATTGCTAAACCGTCGACTTCTGGGACGTAGAAAGCTACTGCTTCAAAACATCCGCATGAAGTGTGTGGGTGGTCAAAAGCTGTGTATAGCCATACTTTGGTGACTTCGCCCATGCTATGTTTCTTTGCTGCTTCATTGACGCCGCTGAATTCGCCTTTTTCTTCATTGAGCAGTTCACCTCTGGAGATTGCGAAGATTGGACCTTTGGGATCGATACTTGCGGAGGCTTTTCCGTCAAACCAGCTGATTGCACCACAGTTGCTATATCTTTGCGGGGTAATGACACAGACGTGGCTTGGTGCGAATGATTGACAAAGTGCACAACCATAAAATTCGCTCACTTCAGAGTCTTTTAAGCCTCTGGCTTTTGCATCTCGTGCTTCATATGCTTGGATTGCTTCCGGCGTCATTTGTTCTAGTTTTGCTGGGTCTGTGATGAAAGTAACTTGTAGTTTCTCCACGATTGGCAGTTCGCTTTTGAAGAGTCTATAAACGACTTTGCCGATTGGCTCAAAACTGTTTAAGCCTTTGCCATATGCTTTTTTGCCGATGCGGATCCAGATGTCATAGCGTTGGTTTAGGTGCATGAATCCTTCAATGTAGTTTAGGTAGCCGTGAATGCGTCTTTCAAGAACACCTTCAAGGCCTGCATCGAGTTTTGCTCCTGCTGCTTCGACTAGTATGCCAAAGGGATATGCGCCGCCTTCTTTCATGTCTTTTAGATCGGGTCCGACAATTGTGATTTTTCCATCTTCGATTTCATTCAGGGGTTTTACTTTTGCCAGTTCAAACTTTTGTTTGACTGCTGGTCCGCCGAGTTCGACTTGCATGTCGTTTCTGCGGATACGTTCGCCTTCGTAGATTACGCCTACTTCTACAGGTATATCTTTAAACATAGACATTTTAGTTTCCTCCTTCACTAAATTTTGAAGTTATAACTTTTAGGTTTGAAGCCCACACATCAGAGCCTGCGTTAGGGAAAGACCAACTTGCGTGTGGATGATAGGTGTTGTCAAGAGTCATTGTTTTTAGGTCAGGTGCAAAATGTTTTAGACCGCTAAGTAGCAGTGATTCCATATAGTACGGTAAGCCAACAAACATGACAAGATCTGGGTGACCTTTGCCATCCAGCCCCATCCATGTTGGGTCCACTATGCGGTTACCAATGTCCATTGCAGTCATGAAACCTGCTGGTTGATAGCCTCGTTTAACGAATTCGCCAACTATGTGTGCCGTTGCTAAGACTTGAACTTTGGAAGCGTTTGCAAGGTCAATAATGAAGTCAATTACAGGTTTGCCTTCCAGTTGCCTTGTAATAACATTACTGCCCACAATAAGAAGGGGGCGAGAGGCTTTTTTGATCATAGCTACAACTATCTCGGGTTTTTGGATTGGGTTAGCTTTTTTAGTCGCTGCAATTTCTGCACATTGCCATGGTTCACAGGACATAATTTTCTCCTCCATTTACTCCTTTGCTTTTCGGACCAGTCTAGGAATCATTGTTGGGTCCGGAATTATTGATTCTTTCCAATTGTGTTCTTTGAGAACTGCAGTGATTTCGTCTTTCATGGTAATGGGTATATCGGCTGGTGTTCGGACGAACTGGTGGATGTCTGGTGGCATTACGCCATAATGACGTTTGTGTAAGTCGATGTAGTGAGTTAATTTACCCATGCGGCCTTTCCAAGTATCGTTTGGTCTTAGACAGAGCTTTGCGATTTGGACCATTGCTTCTTGTGGAGTCTCAACGCTTTGGAAGAGGTGTTCTGGTGCTGGACCAACATTTACTGTTTCGCCAGTGCGTGCATCGAGAACTTCCCAGTTTTCTGGTTTATCTGACCTGCCTAAGAGCATGCGACGGTATTTAGTACCATGTGGACCAACGAGGACTGGAACACCAAGACTCCAGAATCCCGCCGCGATTGAAGCGGCTTTCTGTGAGTATGCGCCCCAAGCTAAGCCGACTGCACCGACACGGTTGTGTATATAATCAGCGATTTCCTCATAGTTTCCTCTGAGGTTGCGTTTGGCAAAGATGCTCGCAACTTTGATTGCTGCACCAGCTATATGGGGGTTTGAGACACATGACCCAACGTTCAGTACGCCTCCAGCTTCAAATCCACCGGGGAATTCTTCATAGAGTGTTTTGCCATCTTCGTTTTTGTAGGAACCAGCCGACATTGCTGAGCAACCAGAAGTTACTACGATGTATCTGCGTAAGGCAAATTCACGAGCTATATCATACACGTCTTTACCGCCGTTAGGATAGTTTGCACAACCAACTAGCGCCACGATTCCTGGAATTTCGCCGAGTACGAGTGGACCACCGACACTTCGGATTTCTGTATCTTGAACAGCGCCTCTGCCTGAGCGACAGAAGTTCTTTTCCTCAATCATCTTTTTCTCGCCGACTTTTAGTATGAAGCTGTGAATTTCTAGTTTAACTGGGCAAGCTTCCTCACATCTTCCGCATCCAATGCATGCTTCGTATAGATCTGCTAGCTTGGAGTAATCTCCTTCGGCTGCTGCTCTGACTGCTGGTTCAATCGATAGGTCTTGTGGGCAGCTTCTCTGGCATAAGTTGCAGTGGCGGCATTTCTTTGCGAGTTCTTTGATCTGGTCTAGTTCTGGAAGTGAACTCATCTTCTTGCGAACTGGTGCTACTCTTTGAGCCACTCTTACAGCTACTTCACCAACTTTTTCAGGGTCAAGAATTAGGACACCGGGTACTTTGTAGGTGGCTAAATCTTCGACGATTTGATCTACTGGATCATTTGTACGGTCCTTGTAGCCGAGGCAGTTCTTCTCTGAAGCTGCAATAACTGGTGATTTAACACGTTCAGCTTCTATGTTACAGTCAGTTCGGACACATTGCTCATCTAAAACAGTAACGTCTGCAAATCCACCACGTATAAATCTAAGTTCCCAAGAGATTGGACCAACGATTTTTGCGCGCTCATAGTATCTTGTGTTGTCGATTGCAGTACAACATAAACCGACTACTTCCATCTTATCGTCAAGTTTATGTTCTTTCATGTAATCAATAATTCCGACAGAGGGCACAACGTTGTGGCCGATGCACATAATTACTGGCTTCTTTGTGTCAACTGTACCAATACCCATTTGAATCAAGGGTGCTTCGGGGTCTGCTTTCGGGAAGCCTAAGGTTGAAATCTGACAAAGGTCTGCTATCTCCATGCCTATTTGATCCATTCTGCCTGCATGGAATGCTTTGGATTCGAAATCCAAATTATTAGCTTCTTGACCTGTGTGTGCAGCAGAAAGACAGTGGGTAAGTTGTGATTCGGTATAACTTAAAATATCGTCCAAGTCACCAAGGGTATCAGGTTTGACTCCAGTTATAAGTCTGGTAACGGGAGCTTCAACCTTAACATTTAGTCCACCTACGTTAAGCGGAAACTTTCTGCCGTAAACTTCAATTAGGTGGTCGACAACATGGCGAGCGTGAGCGTTGTGGGTTGTAGCGCCAATGCAACAAGCAATAAGCACAATACGTGAGGACTGGTCTGCTATGTTAAGTCCACATGCACCACGTTTTCCTGCTGTTAAGTCACATTTACCATAAGTGCAAAGACAGCAAAGATCGCAGTCGGGCATATAGAAGGGCTTGTATTTGTTTAAAAGTCTAAAATCCCAGTCGCGAAGCGTACTGATGTGTGGCATTGGGGTTGGACCCATTGGTTCATCCCAATTATCTGTGATGACCTTACCAACGGACAACTCGAGGTTTTTGATAAGACCGGCGTTGGTCTTCATTTCGCCTATTTTTACACGGACGTTTTTACTAGTCAAATCTGATAACCTCTGTAAAGGTTTACTTGTTAACGGCATTACAATCTTTTTAAACCTTTCCAGAATCTTTATTCAAAAATCAGGTTGCTGAATACAAAAATCATTAAAATTAAAAAAAGTTTTAAAAAATTAGCGCTTATAAGTAGCCCAAGTTTTTTAAGATGTTTTGCACTGAAATGTATGCTTTATTGGTGTTTGGCAACTCTAGAAGTGATTCGCCATCGAGGACATACTGGTCTAATTGCTCGTCAGCTTCGATTTTGCCTAAATATTTAAAGTTTAATTCTTCTTCTGCTTTCTTCCCTAATTCTGAAGGAAAACGATAACCGCCAACTAGGTAAAAGTTTTCGAATTGCATATCAACTTCTTTTGCGATTTTATGAGCACGCCTGACATGATCTTGGGATTTCTTTGAATGATCTAGGATATCAAAGATGTCGTTTACATTGGAGGTTATTCTTCTATTGAGGTTCTCTAGACCGGCGGGTGAATCTACGATTACATATTTGTATGTTTTAGTGAGTGATTCCAACGCTCCTTTCAGTGCAGTATTGGGCATACAGTAACAGCCCTCAACCCATTTGGTACCTACAGCTATAAAATCAAAATTGGGGCTTTCATATAGACCTTTTTCCCAGATGCGAGCTTCTATACGTTGAGATGGTGGTATACCGACAGTAGTTCCGCCGCTTTCAATAAAAGTGCTAACGATTAGATCAGCAATGGTTGATTTGCCTGCTTCTTTTAGGTCAATACCAAGCATCTCACCTAAATTCTGGTCTGGATCGGCATCAACAAGTAAAATTGGAGATTGTTTTGATTCAATGAAGGCTTTTGCCATAAGAGCGGTAAAACTAGATTTTCCTGTACCACCACGACCTACTGTTACTAAAGTTTTCATACAATAAACCTCAATTTGAATTGTTTATTTGAATAAACTAAATTTATCTATATATTTTCATTGGTCTTTGAGCAGTATTTTTCCGATTTGTTTAGCATCGTCTGTTATGGCTTGTAGTTGTTCTGCAGTGGGTTTACCCCTAATATCTCCTAACCTACCTTGCGTACTGTTTTCGAGTGACCCATGAAATTCGCTTAAGACATACCATTCGTCTATAACGTTGAATCCTAAGTGTTCAAAATATTGCCGGATGTCTTTACCAACAGGTGTTGCTTCGTCGATTCCAGTGTGCGGTCCAGAGTAGGTTACAAATATCAAAGCGTGTTTACCAGATATTTTTGGGGTAGAAAGCTTAATTTTCCCTTTTTGTCGATATTCAGTAAATTTTAGTTTAAGGAAATTTGACATGGGTTCGGGTGGATGCCAAGAGTACGATGGGCAACCTATACAAACTAAGTCAAAGTCAAAGTAATCTAGGGCTTTAGCATCTTCAGGTTTTTTTATGGTAACTTTCATCTTTGATTGTTGTAAACCTTGTTCTATTGCTTTAGCTACTTTTTCAGTGTTTCCTGTCTTTGACCAAAAAATTATCAAAGCACTCTTCATTACTTCTCAGATAATTAAAACCAATTGTACAGTTTTAAGGCTTACTAGGGTATCGGAGTGTAATCAAATGCGTAAAGGAGCTACTTGAGGATTGGACAGCATCCAAAAGCTATACCAACCTCACCAGAACCTTTTCAACTCTTAGTGCTCAAGATTGTTGCTTGATATATGGAGACAGTCAATTTTTAATGGGTATAGCTTTCCAGCCCTAAAATTTGTTATTACTTCGTTAACTGTGTTTCCTTTAGCCTTAAACACCTTTATACCCACCTCTTGAAAACTATAGAGCCCCCCTATACCTAATTCACAGGTAATGATAACTGAGGGTTGTAACGAGAGAAGGTTTTCGAATGGATTACCTATACTGCCAACCTGTTC
>JAAZFA010000019.1 GCA_012511995.1 Thermoproteota archaeon
AAAGCACCTAAAACAGAAACATTAGTAATAATGTGTAGAGGCAACTCCCCCAACACCGGCGAAGTCCAAGACATACTACAAGAGCAAGGTCTCAAAATCGACGATTACCTATCGATGCGGTTACCCTGCGCAGGCAGAGTCCCCACAGACTTCCTCTTCGAAGCACTCAACTCAGGAATCAAAAACATCGTTTCCATCCAATGTGAAGACCCATTCTGCCGATACAAAGAGGGCACCAAAGTCAACACACGAAGAATTACTCTAGCTAAAAATGTGCTCCAACAGCTTGGCTTTGACGAAAACGCCATACGCGTCATTAAATTCTCCCGAAAAGCAGTCTACGACACGCTTGAATGCGTGGGATGCGGTAAATGCATTTTCATCTGTCCATATGATGCACTAGAATACGAATCATTCGCAACTCCAAAAGTAATCGAAGAAAAATGTGTCGGCTGTGGAGCATGCCAACTCGTCTGTCCACACCACGCCATACAAGTCAAAGGATTCGAATTCGAAAACGTCCTCAACCGATACAACGAAGCAGCACAACAAATTAAAACCAACGACAAAGGTCCATCTATTTTAGCATTCATATGCCAATGGTCAGAGTTCTCAGCGTTAGATAACCCCCGCAAAGCATTCGAAGGTAAAAACGTCTTAGCTTTAGAGGTACCCTGCTTTAAATCACTCGACCCAGTCCATGTCGTCAACGCATTAAACTGTGGTTTCGACGGTGTCTTTGCGATAGTTTGCGCATCAAAGGATTGCAAATTACAAGAAGGCAAAGACACTGCTGAACGCAACCTAAACGTTATGCTAGACGTCCTCAAAAAGAAAGGCCTAATAGATAGATTCGAACTCTACGAAGAGTCTCCCCGATGTGCAGGCGAATTCGAACAGAAAGTCGAAACCTTCTACCAAAAAATCTCCAATTTACCCAAGAACGCAGAAACAGAGGTTAAACAATAAATGTATAAAATAGTCAACAAGACTGAACTGGTTCCAAAAATAAAAATTTTCGAAGTGGAAGCTCCAGAGGTCGCCGCAAAATCAAACCCTGGACAATTCCTAATAGTCATCAACGGCGAAAAAGGTGAACGCATACCCTTAACCCTCTGCGGATATGACACAAAAAAAGGCACCGTATCGTTTGCTTTTCATGAAGTCGGCAAAACCACAAAAGACCTAGGCAAATTAGAACCAGGCCAAGAAATCGACAATGTAACCGGTCCACTAGGAAACCCCAGTGAAATCAAAAACTTCGGCAAAGTTCTCTGTGTCGGTGGCAGCGTCATGATTGCTCCCTTACTATTACAATCCAAAGCCCTGAAAGAAGCAGGCAACCATGTAACTACTGTTTTAGGTGCACGCAGCCACCCATTCATAATGATGGAACAAGAAGCCGAAAAATACAGTGACAAAGTTATCATCTCAACGGACGATGGCTCTAAAGGCTACAAAGGCTTAGGTTTCTTAAAAGAACTCTGCGAGAAAGAAAAGTTTGACCGTTGTGTAGTCATGGGTCCAGTTATACTCATGAAAGACGTTAGTGCAATAACCAAACCATTCAACATCCCCACAATAGTCACTACCACACCCATCATGATCGACGGTATGGGCATGTGCGGTGTCTGTCGGGTTACAGTCGGCGGAAAAATGCTTTTTGGCTGTGTAGATGGACCTGAGTTCGACGGGCATCTTGTTGACTTTGACGAATTAATTCTAAGGCAACGCACTATGCTCCCTGAAGAACGGTTAAGCAGTGTGTTGGCAGAAATGCATGGAGGTTGCAAGTGTGGTAGACACAAAGCCTAAACC
>JAAZFA010000236.1 GCA_012511995.1 Thermoproteota archaeon
CTTTGCAGTCTCCTGAAGTGGCCATGCACCAAGCACTTGGTAGGCAAAACCTGAAACGACCAATAAAATAGCTACATGCTCACTATCAGCAGTAATGCAAGAGCGAATAACCTGTATACTGTATATGCAAAGCATTGTAACACCAATTATTAATGATAGTAAACTGGTAGCAAAGAAAGCTGGAATTATGTAGTTGTTTGAAAGTGGAGGATTTAAAATCGGGGGATCAAAAGTACTGCATGGTATATGTTCGCTAAATGGAATCCAACCGCTGCAAAGTACTGCATATGTTATTACGGCACCGTAGAATGCTAATAACAAACCCAATGAAGCAAGATGACTTTTGAGATATTTTTTCACGTCATATTGTTTAGGAGTATTTCCAGACATCGAAAGGTCTCTTTGGCTACTTTACAGCGTTTGCATATATACTTTGACTGGTTCTACTAAAAAATAGCGGCTTACAAAAGGTTCTAAAACTCCAAGAACAATTATTGATAGTTGGAAATAACATGAAGATTGAAACAAATGTTTTGAGCGTTATTCCACGAACACCCAATGTTTTAAGCATCCGATTTCCTCGGCCAGAGGGGCTTGAGTACAAAGCGGGGCAATTCTTTTTTGTTACTTTAAGACAAAACAATAAAGAACTCGTTAAACATTTCAGTTTTAGCAGTAGCCCCACTGAGTCTAGTTACATTGAATTCACAAAAAAACTTAGTGACAGTGAATTTTCTCAAGCGCTTAGGGCAACTAAAACAGGTGATTGGGCAAGAATCGACGCACCATACGGAAAATTTACTTTTGAAGGAGAGTATCAAAGAATAGCTTTATTGAGTGGTGGAATAGGTATAACTCCTTTTAGGAGTATATGCAAATTCGCATCTGACAAAAACCTAACAAGCAAAATCGCGTTGTTTTATAGCTGTCGAACTCCGGATGATATTGTGTTTAGGCAAGAGTTCGAGGTGTTAGCCGAGAAAAATAGGAATCTGAGGCTGAAATTTACTGTAAATGAGGCCCCTCCTGACTGGAAAGGCTCCAAAGGTATTATCGACGCTGATATGATTAAGCATGAATTACCTGATTATACCGATTATGTGTTTTATAGTTGTGGTCCTCCAGCGATGGTTAAAGCGATGCAGTCTATCGTCGAAAAATTAGATGTGCCTAAAGAACAGTTTAAACAAGAGTACTTTTCTGGATATGCTTAAAAAGTTCAAGATTTAACTATCTTAAAGAGAGCATTTGGACGTCAAATCGTTAATCAATCGTATTCCTGAATCAGCCAAGAAAGCGTTTCTGGTTGTTCTAGTAGCTAAAATCTTAGTTTTATCCATTGGTTATATTGTAACTTGGATTAATCTTGGATTGGTTTGTCCGCTGGATGTTTTAGGGAATCTGTTTTATCGTTGGGATGCATCCAATTATGTTACCATTGCCCAAAATGGTTATGTTAACACAGGCAATGACGCTAATTTTATTGTTTTCTTTCCCTTCTACCCACTGCTAATCAGATTATTTACGTTTAGTTTTGATTACGCAAGCATATCAGCGTTGGCGATAGCAAATGTTGCTAGTTTAGTTGCTTTCTTCTACCTCTATAAACTATCCAAGTTAGAGTTCAACGAAGGCGCTGCTTTGAAGGCTGTATTGTTTTTAAGTGTTTTTCCAACTGCCTATTTTTTGTCTGCCCCTTATACGGAGGGGCTTTTCTTTGCGTTAATTATTTCTTGTTTCTATTATGCCCGAATAGGTCGATGGGAGTTAGCGGGTTTATTGAGTTTATTAGCGTCGCTTACTCGACTTGCAGGGTTGTTACTGTTACCCGCTCTAATAATTGAGTATTACCATCAAAAAAGGTGGCGTCTTTGTAAAACCAAAAAAGACTTTATTTTTGTTTTTTCTGCATTGACTGGTTTTTTTATATACCTCTTAATCAATATTTTTGTCACTGGTAATCCGTTTTCATTTATAGAAATTGAAGCAACCCATTGGCACAATACCCTTGATCCATTAACGGGTTTAAATCGAGCATGGTATTGGACCCTAAACGGGGAACCTATAGACAGTTTAACCCTCGGTGCTGCTCCTATCATGTTTTCAGTATTTGGTTTGTTTATGATTGGTGTTGCATTTTGGAAGCATCTTCGACCATCTTATTTGATGTATATGATCCTTGCTTGGGGATTAGCGGTTTCGACTTCTTGGTGGATAAGCGCACCCCGCTACATTATGGCGATGTTTCCTATGTTTATGCTTCTTGGAGTTTCAGTCAATAAAAAAGTTTTAAATTGTATTTTTGTAACATTTATGCTAGGGTGGCTTTGTTTTTTTACTGTTCTTTTTGCCTTAGGCTGGTGGGCTTTTTAAAATATACTGTGGTTTAAAAAAGGTTTATGGATAGAATCTACGTGTCGTTCTTGGGAATGGGATTGCATCGATGATGTTGTCTAAATCAAGCATCCATACTAACAGGCGTTCAAGACCCATACCGAAGCCGGCATGTGGGACTGTACCATAGCGTCTAAGGTCTATGTACCATTCGTAGTCTTCAGGTTTTAGTCCTTGCTCTTTCATACGCTGGATAAGTTTGTCTTTGTTATCCTCTCTTGCGCCCCCAGTGCTGATTTCTCCAATGCGGGGAACCATCATATCCACTGACATGGCGACTTCTGGGTGGTCTTTATATGTTTTGCAGTAAAATGCTTTGATTGCTGTCGGATAATCATAAACAAAGAAAGGTTTGCCGAAGTCTTCTGCAAGAACTTTTTCGTCTTCATAACCCAGATCTGCACCCCAATCGAGTGAAGGGTTTTTTGGTTTTAGTCGTTGAATTGCTTCTTTATAGGTTATTTTTGGAAAAGGAGCTTTTACTGCCTTTAGTTTGTCTATGTTAGCTCCTAATTCTTTAAGTTCATCTTCACATCTTGAAGCGATTGTTTGACAAATATATTCCATTAA
>JAAZFA010000237.1 GCA_012511995.1 Thermoproteota archaeon
CTTCTTTTCGAAAATGACTTCATAGACTGAGAATGGTGATTGAAAAACATAACTGACCAGACACACGCAGTTTCAAAAAAAGAGCTTGATAGTTTAATAGTAAAGACTATGTGACAACATGAATTGTGTGAGCATGAAGTAAAGGATTCTGTTAGTGTGAAAAAGCAGTCTCTGTTTTCTATTGGCTTGGCGATTGTGGTTCATTCGAAAAATGGGTGATACTACTGTTCTTGTTTTGAGATTACACAGAAAGGCAAGGGGTAATTGTTGGTCATTACAAAAATTGAGGTGCTTCATGAACTAAAACTTGACACTATTTTGATGGTGGAAAAAGCCATCCTATAAGTAGAGGAATATCCACAAGAATTAAACTGTGGAAGTGCTTACCTAGGCAAATGCAGTATCAAACTTTCAAACGGGTACTTGATTATTTGGAGGCTTCTGAAAAAATAGAGTTTGACCAGAAAAAAATAGTTTGCACAGGTGTTAGTAATTCTAAGCTTGAGGCGCTGATGAAGTCGAGTCTAAAGATTTAGGCTTAGGTTGTTTTGTATCTAAACACTTTGTCGTATTTTGGATGTGACATTATATCTAAAATGTTGGGGCATCCAATGAGAATTGGGTAACAAGAGCGGAATCCTTCAGGGTGACTATACCAGTAGAGGTTGTTTACGCCATAACGACTAATGTATTGTTTTGGAATTTGGCTTTTTCTAATTAATTCGCCAGCGTACATGTTTTCCTTAAGAGTCATCTTCATGTTATTAATCCACTTGGAGACCTTGTGGTCTAATCCGATTTCTGTTAAGTAGTGAGCAGGTTCCTCAGAAATGAATACTTTAGCCGCTGGTTTTCGGCTCATAATAAATAGTATAGTTGGTAACTTGTTTAAATTTTATCATTGAATCAATAAACTTGAAGCTTATTGATTCTGTACTTTTGACAGCTTCTTTATAAATAGCTTGTAAATGCACTGATAGCTAATATATAACGAAAATGTCCCTTAAGAAGTCTTTGAGGTCGATTTCGTTTAGTTAAGCGTTTTAGATTGTGATTACATATTGTTATAGAACAAGTTTATATAGAGCTTTCATGCATGAAATTAATGCTAATATTTCCTCTCCGGGGAATGTTAGCCTGAGTAACGTGTGTTAATGGAATAATGTTATACTTTTTTTGTTTTTACGAAATTTCTGACTTCTTTTGCTGATAGAACGTTTATGTCCAACATATGTGAAAAGCTCTCAGCCAAGTTTTTCGATTGATTTCCAATATAAACTAATGTGTCACCATCTTTAACCTTATTGTGATCCATATGGTAATTGAAAAGCTGTGCTCCTCCACAGTTATGATATGCATATGCTGATACTGAATACCAAGGATCCGTGTGTCTAACCAACTTTTTGAATCTTTTTTCTTCGGGAGTTGACGCTGCAATGTTATCTATTTCTTCTTCGACATTAGATCCTACTGTTCGGATTGTTGGAGGTACATTAGGTTGAAGTTTTTCTAGTTCATCAACTAGTAGGAAAGTCATAGGACGGGCAAGATAGGGTGTAATATTTATTGATTCATCGGAGTTCCATCTGTAAAGCGGTTGAGTGTTAATGTCGAGAAAGTGCGAGTCTGTTTGAAAGCCGTATGATTTCCAAATTTCTTTTAGGCTGTCTGGGTTTAATCCTTTCTTCTGGTTATACAATTTAGCGTCTGTTAGGTATGCAAAAATATCAGCAATCATAATGTATGGGTTACATTCGTCTCCATGTGGAAAGATTTTTGGTTTGACTTTTGCGATTAACTCATTCCACGAATGTGTTTGTCTTGAATTAAACCCATCAAGTTGAAGTTCTCCTGGTATCGCCCTTTTTCCAAGGTATGACCATGCAGAAATATGGGGAAACATCGGACCTAGACATCGCAGGAAATCTGGAGACCTTATTGAGCGTGAAGGGGAACGGTAACCTCCAATTGACGCTGTGGGATACAGGTTTGGCGGTAATATCACATAAGTAAAATGCACTAGCTTAATGTAGCTAGTAAGTTTTTGAATTAATTGATCACAAAATGGAATTGCCCTCTAGTGAGCCAATTCTTCTCTTAATGAATAAGAGTCATAGAGTAATCTTTTTTGTGAGAGATTAAATTGGGTGACTAGTTCTTGAACCCTTTTTATGCATACCTCTCTAAAAGCAACAGTATCATTGAATTCTACGCCTACACCCAATGGTGTATAAAAGCTTGTTTCTTCTGTTTTAAATGGCTCTTTAGTCTCAGGATTTAATTCATAGACTAATTTACGTCTTAAGAAATCTTTAGAATCGAATGCTAACATTGGGTGCACCTTTTAGACACTTTATATATTCTTCAAGTTTTAAGGATTTACTATTCTAGAAGTATCTTTTAAAGCACATTTGTTATTGATTGTGCTTTTTTTGAATTAAGAACCAATATGTTAAGAGACTTTTTCCTTTGCCAGAAAATCCCTATATTTCC